>DMRR01000232.1:0-1600 GCA_003455275.1 Bacteroidota bacterium
CTTCGGCAGGTTTTATTTTCAGCACTGCGGTTTGCCCCATAATCTGTTCCTTCGATTTGGTAACCGTCATAGGAATAATATTATGATCTGCGTTATAACGAATTTGTTTTTCCCGCCGGCGATTGGTTTCATCAATGGTGCGCTGCATGGAATCAGTAATGGTGTCGGCATACATGATCACTTTTCCATTTGCGTTGCGTGCAGCGCGGCCGGCAATCTGTGTAAGCGAACGCTGGTTCCGAAGGAATCCTTCTTTGTCAGCATCCATCACCGCCACAAGAGAAACTTCAGGAAGATCCAAACCTTCACGCAGCAGATTCACGCCAATCAACACATCAAAAACTCCGAGACGCAAGTCGCGAAGAATTTCTACACGCTCAAGAGTTTCCACTTCAGAGTGAATGTAGCGGCAGTTGATATTGAGCCGCATGAAATACTTGCTGAGCTCTTCTGCCATTCGCTTAGTGAGTGTGGTGACTAAAACTCTTTCGCCCTTCTTCACGGTGTTGTCAATTTCTTCGAGCAAATCATCTACTTGATTTAAACTCGGCCGCACTTCAATCGGTGGTTCAAGCAGACCTGTTGGTCGCACTACTTGCTCCACAATCACTCCCCCGGTTTGTTCCATTTCATAATCTGCCGGAGTGGCGCTCACATAAATTGCCTGATTAATCAGCGAAGTAAATTCGCTGAAGTTGAGCGGACGATTATCCATTGCACTCGGAAGCCGAAATCCATACTCCACTAAATTTTGTTTGCGCATTCTGTCGCCACCAAACATTCCGCGCACTTGCGGAAGTGTTGCATGACTTTCATCTACAACGAGCAAAAAATCTTTAGGAAAATAATCGAGCAAACAAAACGGACGCTCGCCCGGTTTTCTTCTGTCGAGAAATCGCGAATAGTTTTCGATGCCGGAACAGTAACCGAGTTCTTTTATCATTTCCAGATCGAAAGTCACCCGCTCTTTTAATCGCAGTGCTTCTTCTGTTCTTCCGAGCGAATCGAAATAATCAGTTTGCAATTTCATTTCATCCTGAATCTCATTGAAGATTTGATTGAACTGCTCACGCGGTGCGATATACATGTTCGCAGGGAAAATTGCGGCGTGTTCTGTTGTTCCGATTTTTTTTCCTGTCTCTACATCAAAAGTGGAAACCTCTTCAATGGTATCGCCGAAAAAAGAAAAGCGATAAGCATAATCAGCATACGGAAGAAACACATCTACTGTATCTCCCTGCACACGAAAGTTTCCGCGCTTGAACTCTCCGGTGGTGCGCGAATACAATGCTTCCACCAAACGAAGCAAGAACTGATTGCGCGAAATAATTTCTCCCACAGAAATGCGAATGATGTTGTTGCTGTATTCGGCAGGATTTCCGATTCCGTAAATACACGAAACAGATGCAACCACGAGAATATCTCGGCGACCGCTCATAAGCGAGGTCGTTGTTTTCAATCTAAGTTTTTCTACTTCGGCATTTACGCTTAAATCTTTTTCGATGTAAAGTCCTGTAGAAGGAATGTATGCTTCAGGTTGGTAGTAATCGTAGTAAGAAACAAAATACTCTACTGAGTTCTCCGGAAAAAATTGTTTGAA
>DMRR01000232.1:1974-2982 GCA_003455275.1 Bacteroidota bacterium
TCACATTCGCAATCGTAAAAGTTTTTCCGGAGCCGGTAACACCAAGGAGAACCTGTGCCTTCTCACCTTCATTTATTCCCTTCACCAATTGCTCAATTGCTTCGGGCTGGTCGCCGGTGGGTTTGAATGGTGATTCGAGTTTGAAGTTCATGGATACTACAAATTTATTAATGTGCTGATGTGTTAATGTGTTGATTCATTTTGAAAGAAAAATTTATCAATTGGCATATCAGCACATAAGCACATCAGCTATTTCCCTTTAAACTCCGCTTTCCGCTTATTCAGAAAAGCATCTGTTCCTTCCTTAAAATCTTCAGTAGAAAAACAGCGGCTGAATTCATCAATCTCTAATTCAAAACCATCTTCCGTTTTGCTGGTGTAAGCATTTGCACAAGCAATCACCTGGTCAATTACAAGAGGAGATTTAGAAATTATTTTCTGAAGAATCTGTTTACACTTCGGAAGCAATTCTTCCAGCGTAGTTACATAATTCACCAAGCCAAGGCGATGCGCTTCTTCTGCATTAATCATATCAGCAGTCATCAGCAATTCAATTCCTTTCCCATAACCAATGTGTCGAATCATTCGCTGTGTGCCGCCATAACCGGGAATCACGCCGAGTGTTACTTCCGGCGTTCCGAATTTTGCATTCTCGCTTGCAACACGCATGTGACAGCATGCAGCGAGTTCAAATCCGCCACCGAGTGCAAATCCGTTCACAGCAGCAATCACCGGCTTGGGTGATGATTCAATTTTGTTGAAGATGCGATGACCATTTGCGCTCATTTCTTTCGCTTGTGCAGAAGTGAAGTTTGCAAACTCAGCAATGTCTGCGCCCGCAGCAAATGCTTTTGCTCCCGAACCTGTAATGATGACAGCTCCCACATCATCGTTTTCATACACCTCATCAAATGCATTGTCAATCTCGCCGAGCAACTGCATGTTGAGCGCATTCATTTTGTCAGGGCGATTGATGGTGATGGTTAAAATTTTTTCTGAGAGTTCGGT
>DMRR01000147.1 GCA_003455275.1 Bacteroidota bacterium
ACAGATAACGCTGACTGGAAAACCATTCGCAAATTCAGTGGCACCACAGAAACCCTTGCCTCTGCATCGCTACTTTATGCCAAACAAAAACCCAATCGAAAAACACTCGGAATTTTTAAAATCAATTTATGGGTTTACAATATGTTTTACAAACCGGAAAAAAATCTGAAAGGTTTGCGGTCATTCATGATCACTAAGATTGGTGAGCCGCCTGTAATTTTTGATTCAGTTCTCATGATACTTTCTTCACGGCGCATTGAAGAATATCTGCATTCAAAAGGTTTCCTGAAAGCGAAAGTGAGCAGCTACTACACAACCACCGGAAAAAAAGCGACAGTTCATTTTAAAGTAACAGCGGGAACGCTTTGCACAATCGACAGTTTTCAGTTTGTCAGAAGCAAGGGTTCAATTGGCCCTTACTTTTCTGCCGCGCAGAATAACACTTTGCTGAAAAAAGGCGCACCGCTTGATCTTGAAATGCTGAACCTGGAGCGAAAAAGAATTCAAAAAGAGTTGCAGAAAAATGGTTTCTATAAATTCAATTCCAACGAAATAATTTTTGATGATGTAGATACGCTTAACAGGACAAAAGTTTTTGTTTCTGTAAGGCTGATTGAAAATGATACGAGTGAATCTCAGCGCCGTTTTTTCCTGCGCAATGTTTTTGTAAATGAAGATTATGATCCGCTTGTTTTAAAAACCGGCAATCTGAATACCAATCAGAAATTCATGGAACTGAAATTCATTTCAGATACAAATGTGATTTCTAAAAAAAGAATGTATCCGATTATTTTCATTCTTCCTTCTGAAAATTATAACCGCGAAAAAAGTGATTTCACCCTGCGAAGAATATCCGGGCTTGGTGTATTTCGATTTGTAAACCTGCAGTACAAGCAAACCGGTTTTGATTCACTCGACTGCACACTCAACCTTACACCTTATCCGTATTTCAACCTGAACACTGAAATAAAAGGCGCGAACATCGAAGGCAATATTGGCAACTCTGTTTCGCTCACTGTGCTCAACCGTAACCTGGCGCGCGATGCCACACGGCTTTCGTTCAACGCTACCGGCGGTGTGGAAATTCCTACTGTTAGTTTTGATTCTCTGCTGTTCAATGCAAGCGGCGGAATCACTTTTAGTTTTCCTAGAATTATTTTCCCGGTATTTAAACTGAATAAAAAAGTTTCGAAGTATGCAGAGCAGAAAACAAATGTATCTTTCACTTCAAGCGCCTTGCTTCAATCAAATGTTTACACCCTATATAACCAGAATTTTTCTCTCTCCTATCTTTTCACTGAACCGGTGAAGGAGCTGAAAAAACACGAACCCGGTATTTCACTTACTTACACCCGCCCAATCATTCTTAGTGACAGTTTCAGCAAAAAACTGGAATCTGATTTTCTGTTGAAACAAACTTTTTCTGACCTGCTCATTACTTCTGTCAATTACTATTTCACTTTTTCAAATCAGGATATCACACGGAGAAAAAATTATTTCCTGCTTCGCACAGGAGCAGAATTTTCCGGATGGATTTTTAAATACCTGGGTGATTTTGGAATTATTCATTTCAAACAAAATGAATTTGGCCAGCCTCTTTTGTTCAGTGTGCCTCGCACTCAATTCATCAGGCCTGAATTTGACATTCGCCAGTATTACATGATCGGAAGGCAGGGCACTATTGCACTGCGCGGATTTTTTGGCGCCGGTTTTACATTCTCTGATAAGTATGTGCTGCCCTATATCCGGCAGTTTTATGCAGGCGGCCCAAATGACATACGCGCGTGGAAGATCAGATCACTGGGTCCGGGTTCAGCGCCGGCCACATCTACTGTAGCCGGGTTTTATAATCAGACCGGCGATCTGAAATTAGAAGGCAATGCAGAATATCGTTTCCCTGTAATCGGGATTTTGAAAGGTGCTTTGTTTGTTGATGCCGGAAATGTTTGGCTTTTGAAAAATGACACCTCAAAGTCAGGCGAAGATTTTTCGTTCAATCGATTCTATAAAGAAATTGCAATTGGAGCCGGTGCCGGAGCGCGACTTGATTTCAGCTTTTTTGTTTTTCGTTTAGATGTTGCTACACCTGTGCACGCTCCACTAAGCGGAACAACCGGTTGGGTGTTTGGTGAGGGCGGCCTTACTAAAAATTTAACTTTCAATCTTGCAATCGGATATCCGTTTTAATAAAGTTATTTGTTTATCGTTAATTGTTATTAGTAATACAATTGAATTTCAATAGGCAAAATTTATTGAAGAACGAAATGAGATGTAATCACCAATAACTAATAACATTATTCGAATAACCTGAACACTATGCTTGGACTAAAACTACCAACAGATCCGGGATGGGTAAATCTTGCAGAAAAAAGTTTGCAGGAAATTTTGACCGACCATGCTTACTGTGAACAGAAGGCTGCCAGCACCTGCATTAGTTTGATTCAAACCTATTCTTCAAAACAGGAAATAGTTGAACAACTCGCTCCAATTGTAACTGAAGAGTGGGGACACTTCAGGCAAGTGCTTGCTGAATTAAAGAAAAGAAATCTATCGCTCGGCAAACAGCGGAAGGATGAATATGTAAATAAACTTTTTCAGTGTATCAGGCGAAATGTGACAAGCGATGAAATCATGCTCGATAAACTATTAATCTCTGCGATGATTGAAGCCCGCAGTTGTGAGCGTTTCAGGTTGCTGAGCGAAGGTTTGGATGATGCAGAGATGCGTGAATTTTACCGCGGGTTTATGGAGTCTGAAGCCGGGCACTACCGCCTCTTTATGGATCTAGCAAAAAAATATTTACCTGAAGAAAAAGTAAAACAACGATGGCTCGAGTTCCTGGAACTGGAAGCCGGAATTATTTCTTCGCTGGAAATAAGGGGCGATCGGATGCACTGAATCACTGATTACACAATCAGCAAACTGATTTCAAGAAAACCAATCAACAATCCAATAAATGCCGCCATGCATTTTATAAATAATATTTTTTTTCTGAATCTCTTATTCACTTCCTGTTCTATATGCTGAACAGGATAGCTGGCTATCCGCGATTGCACTTCGCGCCGGATATTCATTGACGCCGAAATCTTAGGCGAAAAATTTTTTACAAGATCAGGAATCATTTCATCCAGTTGTTCCACCAAAACTTCTTTAGCCTGAACAATAATGGTTTCGGTGATAAACATTTTCAAAAGTGAAATTCTATCCGTGAGTTTGTTCCGGATGAAGTCATCTGCTTTCGCTTCCAGTATGGAATGAATTTCTTTTCTGTTTTCTTGATTGAGTAAAAAGTTTTCCAGCTTCTGAGGACTAAAATTTTCCTCTACCCACTCTCCTGCTTTGTCGGCAATTTCGGTTTGAAGCGATGGAATAATTCCCTGCACTTTCATTCCAGCAAATTTTTTTTCATCAAACGGACGAAACAGAAAAATAAAAAGTGTTTCAATCACCCACCAGCCAAAGGCTGCATTCAAAATGGGAATTAGTAGTAGAAGGTATTGATTCATTTTCGAACTAAT
>DMRR01000148.1:0-3808 GCA_003455275.1 Bacteroidota bacterium
CAAGCGCATCCGTTACTACTCCGATAGGTGGAGTATCCATTACAATGATGTCATACCTCGTTTTTAATTCTTCAATCAAATCCGCACATTTTTGAGACATAATAAATTCTGCGGGATTTGGTGGCACCGGTCCCGATGTGATAAAATCAAGGTTATCCCACTCGCTATGCTTTATACAATCATCCAGTTTGTATTTGCCTATAAGAATTGTGCTAAGCCCTTTGTTATTCTCTGTTGAAAATGCTTTATGAATTCTGGGTTTACGCAAGTCGAAATCAAGTATGATTGTTTTCTTACCTCCCACAGAAAATATTCCTGCAGTATTAACCGCAACAAATGTTTTACCTTCTCCAGCTATGGTAGAGGTTACGGTCACTATTTTGGATCCAGAACTTGAGAACACATAATCAAGATTGGTTCTTATACTTCTGAATGCCTCCGAGATTACAGACTTTGGATTCATATTAACTACCAGCTGGGATACATCCATTGGTTTTTTATATACCGGAATCACACCTATCAATCCTGCATTGCAGAACTTATCAATTTCAGATATTGAAAGAATTTTATTACTGAGAAGATACCGGATAAGAATAAAAACAAAACTGATGACAATCCCGGTAATGATCCCAAGAATTTTCATAAGCGGGACATTGGGGAACACGGGTGTTTTCGGTGGATCGGCTTTCTTTAAGATTACAAAATCAGAAACAAATCCTGCAAGTGTTATACTATAACTTGCCTGCCGGTCCAGCAGCATTAAGTAATATTTTTCTTTCAGGTCGCTGAGCTTGTTAAGCCTTTCATATTCGGCCTCCAGTTCCGGAAACTCATTGAAGTCTTTTTGATATTTGTCATAATTTTCATTCAATATTTTTTTTTCTTGCTGAAGGTTTCGCTTCGAGTTATTTATATTTTCAATAATATTATCCTTAACCTCTCCAATTTGTTTATCAAGATTAATGACAACAGGATTTGCAGGTTTCAGTTTCAGAAGTTTTTCTCTCTTATCTGCCTGAAGCCGGTCCAAAGCATCTACATAATGAAAGAGTCCACTGTATTTCTGATCCACTACACCCAACAATAGTTTTGATGAATCTTTGTATTGAGTAAAGTAATCCAGATAATAGTTTAGGTTTTTATCATCAATATCTAAATCAGCAAGATCTTTTCTAATATCTTCGAGCATATTAATAATCTCTGCCTCCTTAGAACCGGTACTGATAAGTCCGTGTTCAATCTTAAATGCTTTCAATTGATTTTCGTATGCCTGAAGTTCGGCGCTCAGGACATCAATTTGTACTTTAATAAAATCCAGAACAAGGGTTGAACTTTCCGTTTTCTTTTCCTTATCATATTTTATAAATTCTTCCTGTAATGTGTTTATTATATCTGATGCCTTTTGTGGTACAGGATCTTGCATAGTAAACATGATAGAAGGCGGAAAATTTTCGATGCGGATTCGGGCGCGAAAATCTTTTTGTAAATTGGCTCTGCTATTGACGATAAAATAGTACTGGCCTTCCAGGTAAACTTCCGGATGTTTTTTAAAATCGCTTGCAGCCGCAAGATGTGCTGTTAGCTCAATATCAGGTGTAGAAAGTTTTTGATTAAACTTTCCGTTAAATGTGAATTTGGTTTTGTCAATCTTGTATTCGATTTGGTAATCGCGAGCGCTTTTAAAATAAAAGAATATTGGAAAATCATACAACTCAGAATTCTTAATAACCGGTGTCACCTCAAAAGGTGATGATTTGTATCGTTCCTCAACCAAAATTTGGCCGAGATTGAAATAACTAACTTCAAGCGGCAGGTTATCAATCACACGATCAAGAATTACATTCGATCTCATGATCTGAATATTTTTCTGCAACTGATCCTGATCTAATACATTATTTGAAGCGCTTCCAATACCTAAATCAGTTGATGTGTTTTCCTGTTTAATCATGAGGGTTCCACCAACTTCAAACATTGGCTGCGTATAACGCAGGTATAAAAGCGAAGAAGACATGGTTAATAAAACAATGAGCACACACCATATCAAGCTCTTTCTTGCAATGATCATGAGCAATCCCGGGTTAAAATCTTCCCCCAGGATTTTCTGCATCGGACTTAATATAATTTTCTTATCCTGCGTCATTGTTTAAACCCTCGGATAGTTGTAATAACCAGGGCAGCGGTTGTAAATAGAGAGATAAATGGAAGAATCTGGTTGTTAATATCATTAAAACTCATAGCTGGTTCAAGGTAGATTATATCATTCGCTTCCACGGTCAGGTTTGCTTTTCGCATCCCTTCAATTGTTGAGAGGTCAATAAGATATACCTGCGGGTTCCTGAGATCACCCCTTATCAGTTTTATTTTATAAGTCTTTGAATCCGGTACGCCCCCTGCGAGTCCAAGCACCTCAATTAATGACATGTTTTCATTATCAAGTTGAACAGGCGTACCGGCTCCCTGGCCTGAAAATACAGTACACCTTCGGTTTGTAACTCTTATTTTCACATAAGGGTTTACAAAATAAAATGAGTACCGCTGACTCAATAAATTTTCTGCACCTGATATTGTATAACCAGCAAGATACACTGAATCGAGTAAAGGCAATATTGAAAACCCTTCGTTTCTGATTGAATATATCACAGGTGAATAATAGAGTGCCTGTCCAATTACATCAACTAGCTGATATCCGTTGTTTGACAATATTTGAACCTCAATTATATCTCCAGCTTTTAAAACATATTCAGATGTATTAACGGTAGTATCAGGAGGTGTAAACTGATAAAATTTATCCGTCTTAAACAACAGGTTAGGATAGAAAAGTCTGCAAGATGAAAACAGAAATGGAAATAATAGAAAAAGCACACCTATTGTCAATTTCCTTGTTTCCAATTTGCTGTTTTGTTTTAGTGCGACAAATGTAATCAAAGATGGTCGATTAACTTGATGCTACAAGTCGCCGGTAGAGTTGAGCCGTATCATCAATTAGCCGCTTGTAACTGAATTTTGTTCCAACAAAATCGTGTCCACGGTTTCCCATTTCCAGTCTTCGTTCTTCATCTTCCACCAGCATTAGTAGATTTCTTGCAAAATTATTTACGCTCATCTTCGAAGATATCAATGCCGTTTTTTCAGGAATAACAACATCTGTAATACCGCCCACTCTTGTTGTAACTATTGGGCGATTGGCCGCCTGAGCCTCAATTAGGCTAACCGGTGTTCCTTCGTTAAATGAACAAAGTGCAATGATATCTGAACCTGCATTTACCACATCAATATCTTTTTTCCATGAAGTGAATGTGAGTTTCGCTTTTCGTTTTTCGTTAACGAATGATACGAAATCAATCCCGAGTGAGCTGGCATAGCCCTCAATAAGCTGACGATCTTCACCATCTCCAACAATAAATGCCCGAACTTTTTTGTTGGTATTCTCTAATAAAATTTTTAGTGCGTTTAAAAAAAGCTTATGATTTTTTACAGGAACAATTCTTCCGATGATTGAAATGACAACTTCATCATCGTCAACCATGTATTCCTGTCTGAATTTTTTTCTCTTCTCTTCCTGATTCTCAAGAAATGGTTCAAGGTTAAAACCAAGCGGTATTACTTCTATTTTTTCCATTGGCGCCACTTCATAGATTAATCCCAGTTCGCTTTTCTGCCTTTCGCTTATTGCTATTATTCGAGTAGATCGGGCTGCCAGATATCTTTCTATTTCCAGAAACATTCTTGTTTTCAGCGGGCCGAAATATGAATGGAAAACATGACCATGAAATGTGTGAAGAATATTTTTTACTCCGCAATTAATAGC
>DMRR01000148.1:4190-24885 GCA_003455275.1 Bacteroidota bacterium
TAATGTCACGATACATTTCCGGTATATACAACGGTTCAATTCCTAATTCTTTTGCGATGTACTCGGAACTTTCCTCTGACTCGTCTATCATACCCGACACCAATAATGTTTCAAACTCGGGAGCGAGATACTTAGTCAGATAGGCAACATTGAATGTTGGTCCACCAAGATTTAACCTATTTATAATTCGTAGAACTCGCGTCATAGGCAAAAGGATAACTTCGTAAAGATAGCGCAACAAAATGCCTTTGTCAAGCAGAAAATTTTATCAGGTAATTTGTTAAAGAATTTCGGCATCACTCAATCAATCATAAATCTCTTCCACCAATATTGAAAAACAATTATCGCCCAAATCTGAGCGGCAGAATCTCCAGGATTATTTGAATGAAGTTTTTCTTTTAGTTTAAGGATAGAGTTATAGTTGAAAACACTCTGCGATTCTATAAATTCTTTCGAAGTCAGTTCATCAATGGTATTTTTTAATTTCGTTCTGAACCAGTTTAAAAGCGGAACTTCAAATCCTTGCTTGGGTCGGTTATAAAGTTCTTTCGGCAAAATTTCTCTAAATGCATCCTGAACAATTCGCTTACGACTGTTTCCATTTATTTTATACCCGGCAGGAAGAGAAAATGCAAAATCTACCATTCGGTAATCCAGAAAAGGGGTTCTGACTTCAAGAGAATTTGCCATGCTCATCCGATCAACTTTTGTGAGCATATCAGATGGCAAAACCAAAGTCATATCAGCAAGCAAAACTTCATTCATATCGTCAGAAGTATTAAGAGGTTTTAAAAAAAACTCCTTCTCGATTTGTAGTTCGTTGCTATTGGTTTTCCATTTGTCCTGAAGCAGGTTATTGACATATTCATCTCCGCCGATAGTACAGAACTTCCAGTAGCGGTCTTTCACATTCATCTTCATGCCCTGCGAAAGTTTATTCATGCGGCGAATGGTGTTTGAAATTTTTCCATTACGCGATTGCGGCATGGCCCTCAATAAAAAATCAAAAGATGAAATTATTTTTTCAACCGTACCTGCGTTTCGGATTTTGTATTCTCCTACATGCTTCATATATCCGCCGAAAAGTTCATCTGCTCCATCTCCGCTTAAAGCTACCGTCACTTTTTCTCTCGTGTGTCTGCTAAGAATATGAACCGGAATGGCAGAAGAATCAGCAAATGGTTCATCAATGTAATCAAGAACATCAAATAAATCATGAAGCAAATCATCAGTGGTAAGTGAAAAAACAGTGTGCTCAGTTTTGAATTTACGGGCAACTAATTCTGCATATTGTGTTTCATCAAAAAAAGGTTCATCTCGAAACCCGATTGAAAAAGTTTTAAGATGATCTGTGTGCCTCGCCGCCATTGCAACTACAACTGAGGAATCAATTCCGCCACTCAGAAATGCGCCAAGCGGTACATCGCTGATCAGCCTTCTTTTCACCGCATCATCTGTGAGTTCCACTAATTTCTTTTTAGACTCTTCATAATCATGTGCGTGAATTTTCTTGGAAGAAACAAACGGAATTGAATAGAATTTTTTTTCCTCAACAGGGCTTTTGCCATCCAGAAAAAAATAACTTCCCGGATTAAGCTGTTTTATGTTTTTGAAAATGCTGCGGGGCTGTGGTATGTAATTGAGCCGGAAATAAAGTGAAAGTGAAACCAAATCAATTTCCCTGTTTACAGGAAAATTCACCATGCCCTTCATTTCAGAGGCAAACACAAAAACAGATTCATCAAAAAAATAATAAAGTGGTTTTACTCCATAGCGGTCGCGGGCAACCAACATTTTATTATTAATGGAATCATAAATTGCCAAGGCATAAAATCCATTGAGCCGATTAAGAAATTTTTCACCCTCACGAATGAAAAGCTGCAAAACAACCTCCGTATCACTTTGCGTAAGAAATGAAACTCCCTGTTTTACAAGTTCGGTTTTTAATTCACGATAATTAAAAATCTCACCATTGAAAATGATGCAATAATTCTTTGATTCATCCCACAACGGCTGATTTGCATTTTCGCTTACATCAATAATGGAAAGGCGGCGATGAGCAAGCGCCACATTATTATTCTGCCAGATATTTCCTGCGTCGGGTCCTCGTTTTTTAAGAGAGTCGGTAACTGACTGCAGGGAATCAAACCATTTTCGGTTCTCATTTTTCAGAGAATAAATTCCTGCAATGCCGCACATGCTACTTCAAATAATTATCGGACAAATATGTAAGCAGAATAATTAATACGCTCTACGAAAAATGGAATCAATAACTGTAAAGTATTTTGCGCCCCGTTATGAAAGTAACTGAACATATTGCCAACGCAAAATCAACCCTGATTTCTTTTGAGATTTTACCGCCGCTTAAAGGGGCCGGAATACAAAGTATATACAACACTCTGGATCCGTTGATGGATTTCAAGCCTCCGTTTATCAATGTCACTTACCACCGGTCTGAATTTATTTTTAAAAAGACTGCTGAAGGTTTGTTTGAAAAAAAAATTGTGCGCAAGCGCCCGGGAACTGCGGGAATATGCACCGCTATTCACACCAAGTACAAAGTCGATACAGTTCCGCACCTGATCTGTGGCGGGTTCTCAGTCGATGAAACAGAAGACCTGCTCATAGAACTCAATTTTCTGGGCATTAATAATGTGTTGCTTCTGCGTGGAGATAAAATGAAAAGTGAAGAAGTTTTTTCGTCTGAAAAAAACGGACATCAGAATGCAATTGATTTAGTTCATCAAACCGTTCGGATGAATAAAGGAATATACCTCGAAGAGGATCTGAACAACGCAGTGCCTACTGATTTTTGTATTGGTGTAGCAGGTTATCCTGAAAAACATTATGAAGCAGCCAACATGGAATCAGACTTGAATTATCTGAAAGCAAAAGTGGATGCAGGAGCAAACTATATCGTAACTCAAATGTTTTTTGATAACAAAAAGTTTTTTCAGTTTGTGAAACTGTGCCGTGAAAAAGGAATTACTGTTCCGATTATTCCAGGGCTCAAACCAATCACCAACAAAAAGCAAATTGCCAATCTTCCCAGGATTTTCAATGTAGATATTCCTTCGGAATTACTGATTGAATTTGATAAGTGCAATTCAGATGAGGATGTAAAACAGGTTGGAATCGATTGGTGTATAAATCAGTGTCGTGAATTAATGAAAGAAAAAATTCCGGTGATTCATTTTTATACAATGAGTAACTCAGGCCCTGTGAAAAAAATTGTTGAAAATATCTATTCGTAAAATCAGAAAGACTTTCTCTCTTCTTTTCGTTTTTCATTTTCAATATCCGTAAGATGTTTCAGTACAAATAGTCCGGCGACAAAAAACGGAATGCATGGAATTTTGTAGCGCACAAGCGCGCCGAAATTGTAGGCAGTAAACCCAACACAGAATGCAAAGAACAACGAAAAGAACAGGCAGAAAAACACGGTGGCGTTTCCACCAATAGCTTTCAAAGTATTCCAGATTCCGGTTTTATAAAAAATCCTGAGCGTAAATAACAGCATCGCAAAACTCTCAAGTGCTGAAATCAGCATTACCGGATTACGGGTTTCCCATATGTAGGGTCGAAATAAAGTTACATTAATTGCCGCCGGAATTTTTGAAATTATACTTCCATTGGATCCATCTACTACACCCAGGTTATAGCCCGAAGCATTGCTTTTCTCAGCAAGGATTTCATGATAGCCCTGAAAATTTTGAGCAGTGCTCAGCGCATTATCAATTGAATACATTTTAAATTCTGTTCCCAATCTTTTTACAATAGTGAGTCCCATAAATGCTGCAATAAAAATTACAACCGGTCCCGCCATTGTTCTTAAGAATTTTGATTCGAGTTTGTCACGATAAGTGAGGAAGATCCAGAACAGCATGGCTGGGGCGAAACTTAAGATGATGTATGCCTTGATTACAGAACAGAAATAACTGGCGATGGCTAAAGCGATAATACTTTGAAGAACCTTTTGCCTTTTCATAAATAAATTGTAGGAACCATATGTAATCCACCCGACACAGGCCAGAGTGATGGAGTCTTTAAGAACTCCCGATCCCCAGAAAAATACTGATGGAATAAATAAAGTTGCAATTGCAAATTGCCTTGTCAGTGCCGGATATTCTTTTCGAAGTGTAGTGAACAATGCCCATATACCTGAAAACGAAACTGTGGCAAATAATACTGCCATTGGCAGATAGGTATCAAAAGTAAAGACAGCAAAAAACCCTGCGATACGGCCCACCATGTATGAGCTGGGGTCGCTTCTGAAAAACATCCACGGAAAGTATTCACGAGAGGTTGGAAGATTAGTATGCATTCCTCCGGTGATTAAAATTACAAAATCGGTAAAGCTGTTACTGAATGCATCATACATCACGGTTGCATTGTTAAAAAACTCAACGGTATCACCGCCATCATAATAGAATGCATAAATTAATCCTACGCCAATTCCGCCTAATATTTTCAGCGTAAGCCCCTGCAGGAAATATTTTTTCATTTCCTTATCGTTCGGATAGAGCATGTTTCGGATGAGCACGGCCACCATCAACACCACTATTACAAACAGAGGAGTAAGCAATAAATCCGAAGTTCCTACAAGTGCCTTGTAGTAGGCTTCGCGCATCGTGAGCATGAGACAAATCTATTTTATTTCAACTTGAATGCTAATTCACTTTTCTTCTTCAATTTGAAGGCGGCATTCAGGGGCAGAATTTTTTTCAATCAATTCATATGAAACTTTGCAAATTCACCCTCACAAAAATTCTTTCAAATATGAACCTGAAATTTTCTGTTACTCTTTTTCTTATTCTTCTTTCAATAAAATCTTATTCGCAACAAAACAAACCGCAAATTCCATTTATTGTTTCTGAAGAGGTGATAAATAAAGGAACCAATTATCATGATGAAGAAAAATATACTTATGCAATAGAAGAGTATGAAAAAGTTCCGCTTAATGATACCAATTATGGATGGGCGATGTATGAAAAAGGATTATCCTATGCCGCCGATAGCCAGTGGACCGAGGCAGAAAAAGCTTTGCGCGAATGCCTGAAGATGAAATTTTATGACAAGCAAAATGTTTACTCCCTGCTGGGAAGCACGCTCGATGATGAAGGAAAAATGGATGAAGCAATTGAAATTTTTCAGGAAGGTCTGAAAGAATTTCCAAACTATTATCTGCTTCATTATAACTATGGAATCACGCTCAATAAAAAGAAAGATATTGCCGGAGCGATTCGTGAATTTGAAACTGCAATTTATCTGAATCCATTTCATCCGGGGAGTCATTTTCAACTAGGACTTCTTTGTTATAAATACAATCAACCTGTCCCGTGCCTGTTTTCATTTACTATGTATTTGCTACTGAAACCAAACTCGCCGCTGGCAGTCAGCATCATGCTTTATATGCAAGACTTTGCTCAATTGAAGGATCCCCAGGTTAAGCCTGATAGCGGGTTAGAACATTTTTCTCTCTGGCAAAAGGGTGAAAATGATTTTAACAAATACAATTTTCTGTTGCACAATGGACAGGCAAAAAGCAAGAGTTTTAAAGGGCAAACAAAACTCACTTTCGACCTTGCCAAACAACTTGACCAGATTTTTCAATCGCTCAGTTACAATCCCAATGATGCCGGCTTTTGGAATAAAGTTTATGTTCCGGTATATGAAAAAATTCAAAAGAGTGGTGGATTCGCTTCCATGATTTATATGTGCCTTTCCAATCTCGATCAGCCGGATATTCAGAAATATGTTAAGAAACACTCGAAGGATTTCGACAATTTCGGACCCCAGGCCAGGCAATTCATCATTGATAACAGCAACCAATTCCCAGTTAATGTAAATGGAACAGATGTTATAATGAACCGGTCTTACGGACAAAAAAATTTCATTAATGTTCTTACCGAAAAAATAAACTACGAAAAAAATATTGGCTACGGAAAATGTTATTCGTTTTACTCTAACTCAAAAATTAAAGCTATTGGTCAGTTCAATTCATCAGGCGATAAAGACGGAACATGGAAATACTTTGATGAGTTTGGTGTTCCTTCCAGTGAAGAAACCCTGGTTAACGGAAAGCTGAATGGGCCCTATATTGTTTATTTCTCTAATGGTGTAATGAGTGACCGTTATACCATGAAGGATGGAAAATTTAATGACACAGCATATACCTACAATGTTTCAGGAAATATTTATGGAAAAATTGCATACTCAAATGGTGTTAAGAACGGAGCAATCATTTCTTACTATGATAATGGTGCAGTTGATTTCATTGGAAATTATTTGAATGATAAAGCCGACGGCACACTTAAGAGATACTACCTCAACGGCAAACTGAAAGCTGAAGAAAATTATAAAGACGACAAATTGCAGGGAGCTTACTCAAGTTACTTTGAAAACGGAAAGGTAAAATCAAAAGGAAATTATGACAAAGGAAAGCGAACCGGCAAATGGGAATATTTTTATGAAAACGGAAAACCAAGTTCAGTAGAGAATTACAATCAGGATGGTGAGTCTGATGGCACTGAAACCGCCTGGTATGAAAACGGAGTAACAGAATATATTGAAGAATACAAAAACGGAAACGAAGCCCATTACACCCGCTTTGATGAAGATGGAAAAAAATATTATGAAATGACTTTTGAAGATGAAGGCAAACTTTCCAGCTGGAATTTTTATAGTAAGAATGGAGAACTGCTGAAAGAAAATAAGATCAATTCATCCGGTCAATCAACTGTATCAGGATTTTATCCGACTGGCGAAAAATGGTTTACTGGATTTACACTCCGGAACAAACGAGATGGAGAATGGAATTATTTCTATCTGAACGGGCTCCCTGATTATACAACTAACTATGTAGATGGCTACCAGGTCGGCGCTTTTAAATCATGGGACAAAACCGGCTGGCTCAATTCAACCTACTCACTCAAAGACAATAACATTGATGGTTACTACCGCTCTTATTATTCAAATGGAAATATCTATCGCGAAGGTTGGTATAAAGACGGCAACATGGAAGGTGTGTGGCATTCCTACTTTCCTGATGGTGGACTTGCATCTGACGAATATTATATCAAGGATGAAAAACATGGGATATTCACTTACTACGATCACTTCGGACACATACTTGACAAAGAGTATATTGAATTAAATGTGTTTGTGAAACATGAAGTGTATGATACACTCGGAAATATTTTGCAAACTTCCGTTATGCCTGCAGGCAACGGTCATATACGCGATGTTTACATCAATGGAAAAACTTCAGGCGAAGGAGAAATGCAGGGCGGAAAGCCTCTCGATGGTTACAAGTTTTTCAATCCTGATGGAACAGAACTTTCAGCAGGCCATTATCTTAATGGCGAGCGAACCGGCGAATGGAAATCTTTTTTTCCTAATGGAAATCTTTATTCCATTCAGAATTATAAAGATGGAGAACAGGAAGGTTACTATGCAGATTACAATGAAGATGGTTTGCTGAGTCGCGAAGGATATATCAAAGACGGAAATGATGACAGCACCTGTATCTATTATTATGAGGGAAGCAAAGCGAAAGATTATGTAACCCAGTATAAATATGGAGAAGAAGATGGCTATGCTTATAAATATTACAACGATGGTCAGGTTGCATGCCGCTTCAACTACAAAAACGGAATCATAATTTCATACAGCTACAATGCACCCGATGGGTCATGGGTTCCTGAAATTAAATTGAACACTGTCGATTCAATTGTAACAAAATATAAAAACGGAAACACCGCTATGATTATTCATATTACCAATGGTTTCTATGAAGGAAAATTTTTATGGTATCATCCAAATGGAAAACTGAAACAAGACCGCATTTATCATTATGATGCATTGGAAGGGCCTGCTCTTTATTACAATGACAAAGGAGTGCTTATTCGTCAATGTTATTTTAAACGCAATAACTATTATGGAACCTGTACCAGGTATTACGATGATGGAAAACTAAAACGAGAAGAAAACTGGTTTGATGATAAACGGGAAGGTGCCTGGAAATATTATGATAAAACAGGAAAACTGACCAAGACCGAGCACTACTGGCACGACGATTTAATGAGCGTAAACTAGGCTGAAGAATTAAAGTTATTTTTAATTACACCCGGCGCAGTTGCTGAAAAGAAATTGTAACAGCAGTAAGCACTGCGCCCGCCGCAGCTATAATAAATACCACGGGGGCTCCCAGATGAAGCCACACAAACCCAGCGACAATGTTGCAGATTAAAATGCAAATTGATTTTGTTCCTTCAAAAAATCCGATGGCCGAAGCAGTTTCTGTATTCGGAACCAGGTTAGTAATAAGTGCTTTTGAAACTCCGTCAGTAGCGGCCTGATAAATTCCATAGATGAAAAAAATAATTACATACTCAACAATCGAGTGTGGTGCCGACATACTTCCATAAGCGATAGCATATAAGACCATTCCGAATACAAGCATTTTTTTTAATCCGATTTTATCTGCAATAATTCCGAGCGGAAATGACAGCGAGGCATAAACCAAATTGTAAAAAATATAAATGAGCAAAACTTGTGTATCGCTCATCCCATGCCACTTTAGCATCAGTAACAGAAAGGCATCAGAACTATTCACTAAGGCAAACAACAAAAGCGGAGCAATAATTTTTCGATATGCAGCTGTAGATTTTTTCCAGTATAAAAAACTCTGGATGAGTGTTGGTTTTTGTTTTCCCGAAGGCAATATTTTTTTCTCGCGAATAGCAAATGTTAATGTAAGAGTAATCGCAGCAGGAATAAATGCGAGCAAAAACAGTGTCTGATAATTTTCCGGAAAATAAATTAAGAACCACAGCGCTAATGCCGGACCAATAGCAGCCCCGATTGAATCCAAAGCACTGCGGAATCCAAATACCGCTCCTTTGTTTTCAGGAGCGGCTTCGTCGCTGAGCATGGCATCGCGCGCACCTGTGCGCACGCCCTTGCCCAGCTTGTCTAACATCCGGGAAGAAAAAATTACTCCAATGAATCCTGAAAGTCCGGGTAATGATTTGGCTACCGAGCTCATAGCATAACCAAGTTGCACCAGCCGGCTTCTTTTTCCGAGAAAGTCAGAAATGTTTCCGAAATAAATTTTTGAAAGCCCTGCCGTCGCCTCTGCCAATCCTTCCAGTATTCCAATTATTACTGTTGTGTATCCAATTGATTTTAGAAAAAGGGGCATCACCGGAATCAGCATTTCACTTGATGCATCATTAAACAAACTTATGAGTGATAGAATTAAAACATTTCTTGTAATGTGTTTCATGTTTTCCGGCTTCAAATAAAGGGTGATTCATCTGGCGTGCGCCTGTTTTATTCAATTGATTTTATCAGCACAATTTTTTTCTTCTTTATTGAAGCAGGAGTAACCGGGTTTTATTCAGACACAGGCGGACAAATTTTTTTTATGATTGCCTTTTCAAATTCTAAATACTTTTTCTCTTCGGGTTGCAACTTCCAACTTGTATTTATTCACCATTACATTCGCCCGCACTAAAAAATAATTCTTAATACACTGATGAAAAAAATCATTCTCACTTTTCTCACCCTGCTTGCTATCTCTCCTGAATTTCTGAAAGCCGATGAAGGAATGTGGCTTCTGTCAAAAATCAAGGAATACAACATTCAAACTATGCAAATGCTCGGCTGTAACCTTACTGCCGAAGAAATTTATAGCGAAACCAATCCGAGTTTAAAAGATGCCATCGTGTGGTTTGATAATGGATGCACTGCTGAACTGGTTTCATCAGATGGATTGCTTCTCACAAATCATCACTGTGGTTATGGATCTATCACCGATCATTCTTCTGTGGATCACGATTATCTGACTGATGGGTTTTGGGCAGCTTCCAGGAAAGATGAATTACCAAATGTGGGAATGAGTGTATCCGTTCTTGTTAAGATGGAAGATGTAACTCAAAAAATTCTTTCTGCTGTAAAAGGAATGGACGGCCAGGCGCGCGAACAAGGTGTGATGAAAGCCTCGAAAGAATTGGAAACTAATGCAAGCAATGGCGGGGCATACACTGCCACTGTAAAAGAAATGTTTCGTGGTGCGGAATATTATCTCTTTGTTTATGAAGTATTCAAAGACATTCGACTGGTTGGTGCACCTCCTTCTTCGATAGGAAAATTTGGCGGCGACACTGATAACTGGATGTGGCCCCGTCATACCGGCGACTTCAGCATCTTCCGTGTGTATTGCGGAAAAGATGGCAAGCCGGCCGAGTACAGTGCTGATAATGTTCCTTATCATCCAAAAAAGTTTTTAAAAATTTCTTTGAAAGGTTATGATAAAAATGATTTTGCCATGATCATTGGTTACCCCGGCCGCACCAATCGTTATCTGAGCAGCTACTCCATTGAATTAACTTTGAAAGAAACATTTCCTGCGCTTGTAGGAATGTGGGAATCAAAACTCGCTATTATGAAAAAGTATATGGATGCTGATGACAAAATCCGCATTCAACTCGCAGATGAGTATGCAAGTATTGCGAATGTGTGGAAGCTCTATAAAGGGCAAATTGGTTATGGAATGGCTGATGCACTAATTGGTAAAAAACAAAATGAAGAAGCTGCTTTCACCAAGTGGGTCAACTCACTGAGCAACGACAGTTTGAAAAAAACATACAGCGCTGTGCTTCCAGCATTAAAGAAAAAGTATGACGAATTCCGTCCCAATAATCTTCCAACCATTTATGGAAATCAATTGCTCTCTCTTGGATTCTCATCCTATGCTTATCGTTTTATGGATTTGCACACCATTCTTACTACTGAACCTCTGGATGCAACCAAGCGAGATGATGCAATTTCAAAACTAAAAAATTACACCACCGATCAGTTCACAAAATATTTTGCTCCAGCTGATCAGGAAACCATGGTTTCTTATCTGGATGCATTTGCAAAAGGAGTTCCGGCTGATAAACAGGGAACATTCATTTCCGATATAACTTCCAATTACAAAGCCGCAACCCCTCATGAATCTTTTGTAAAATATGCTGCTGATATTTTTACAAAATCAATTTTCATTTCTGCTGAAAAAGCAAATGCATTTCTCTCAAAGCCTTCGGCAAAAACTTTAGATAAAGACCCTGGATTTTTGTTTGCTCAAAAAGCTATTGTCTTTACTTCTCAGTTTCCTTCGTCCATGCAACTGGCCGGCGCCGTGAAAACTGATAACCGGACCTACATTCAGGGAATGCGAATGATGAATGAAGGCAAGGCTTACTATCCAGATGCCAACAGCACAATGCGTCTTACTTATGGGAAAGTGATGGACTACTATCCGCGCGATGCAGTTTATTACAACTGGTATACAACCCTTACCGGTGTGATGCAGAAGGAAGACCCGGGCAATGAAGAATTTATTGTTCCGAAAAAATTACACGACCTCTACACGGCCAAAGACTTCGGAGATTATGCATACAAAGGCGATGTGCCCGTTGCATTTTTAACTGACAATGATATCACCGGCGGCAATAGCGGAAGCGGAGTATTGAATGGAAACGGAGAGTTGCTCGGCCTTGCATTCGATGGAAACTCCGAAGCAATGACCGGAGATTTTGAATATGATCCATTATTGAAACGCACCATTGTAGTTGACATTCGATATGTAATGTTCATTATTGATAAATACGCTGGCGCAAAACGATTGATTGATGAAATGACAATAGTGAAATAAGCTGAAGAATAATTCATTAAATAAAAAATCCCTGCGGGTTTAAAACCTGTCAGGGATTTTTTTTTGAAACCGAATTTTGTTTTTCAAACATTGAAATGAAATCTTTTTTCGTTTTCAATGACTGATGGAATAACTGAAGGAGGTATCGATCATTGGCAAATTGCTTTTGCATCTTTTCTTTTACTTCCATCTCGGTTTCAGAATTAATCACCACAGATAATTGCTGCCTAAGAATCGCAATCAAAAAAGTTTTGTATTGCTTGATGAAATGAATCGAAAAATGGTTATTGACCGGTTGAAGAAAAAAGTTTCTATCTATAAAGAAATTCTGACCGAAGTAGATGCGCAATCCATTAAGATCGGCAAACGGCTGACCGATCAAATTGGTGTTATTAGTAGTGCGCTCGACAAAATTCCTTCTGGTAAAAGCCAGTCAGATTACCTCACAAACCTTCAACTTTCACTTATAAATATGACTTCTGAAATAAAATCAATGAGTCAGAAATTAGTGAACACCAGTAACCTTTACCAGGTAACCATGAAGGCGATAAACGATGATGATGTACCCATTATCCGAGTGATAGAAAAAGCAATTCCAACTGAGAGATTTCCCATGGTTCAGATAATATTTTTCATTTTGTTGGGAGCAACAATTACGCTTATCCTTTATGTCGGTATTCTTTATTTCTTGTCTACCTATCAAAAGGAACTGCTGACCATTTTCTGGAAATAATAATGCGCCGTTGGATGGTTTGCACAATTGATGATGCCCTGTTATGTTCGCGGGCGAAAACAAATTTTATGGGAGAAGCAAACAATAAAAAGAACAAAACACTTTTCGGTATTGGTTTCGTATTATCACTGGCAGGAATGCTTGCCCTCATTGCTTATCAGCCGCAGTTTTTCTGGCTCCTTCTTCCTTCCACTCTTACATTCTTCGCGCGATATCTGGATGTGATTTAATCACACAAAAAAACTTTTTTCATTCATCCGCACATAGCGGATTGCATTTATATTTCAGCAAAATATTTTTTTAATGCTGAATTCTATTAACCCTGCAAACCTGATTTGTATTGATATTGAAACTGCTCCGGCCCATTCATCAATTACCGCTATGAATGACGAATGGAAGGAGTTATGGGAAATAAAATCGGCGCGGCTGAAACAAGAAAATGAAAATAAAGAAGAACATTACTTTAACCACGCAGCCATCTATGCAGAATTTGGCAAAGTGATTTGTATTACTGTCGGTGTGTTTTTCAAAAAAGAAAAAAAAGAAAACTGGAAGTTCCGTGTAAAAACTTTTGCCGGCGATGATGAAAAAAAACTACTTAGTGATTTTGCGGGCTTATTAAACAAACATTATAGCTCTGAGAAATTTGTTTTCTGCGGACACAATATCCGGGAGTTCGATATTCCTTATTTGTGCCGGCGAATGATTGTGCATCAAATACAGATTCCGCAAATCATGGATGTAAGTGGTAAGAAACCATATGAAGTTCATTGGGTAGATACTATGCAACTGTGGCGATTTGGCGATTACAAACACTTTACATCACTGCGCCTGCTCACTGCCATACTTGGTTTACCCTCTCCAAAAACCGATATGGACGGAAGTGATGTGGGCCGGGTTTACTGGAAAGAAAATGGCTTACACCGTATTGTTGAATATAACCGGCGGGATGTAGTGGCAGTTGCACAACTTATACTTCGTTTTAAATCATTGCCGCTTCTCAGTGATAGTGAGATAACATTTGCAGATTGATTTTTTGTTTTGAAAAATTTTTCCAATAAAAAATATCTTCACACAAGCGCCCAACTCGTACGAAGCGGCGAAGAATATTTTAATACACTGGCCAAACTGATTGAAGAATCCCGTCATGAAATTTTATTTCATACTTATATCCTGGAAAATGATGAGACAGGAAAAAAAATTCTTCATCATTTAACACAGGCCGTTAACCGCGGTGTTCAGGTTTCAGTTTTACTTGATGCATTTGGCTCAGGAAATCTTGATAAAAATTTTTTTCGGGAATTATCATTATCCGGAATTCGGGTCCGAAGGTTTGAACCGTTCTTCAACGGGAACAAATTTCATATCGGCAGAAGGCTGCATCATAAAGTGTTTGTGGCTGATGAAGAATGTGCATTGGTAAGTGGAATTAATATTTCAAACCGTTATCATGGAATTGGCGAAAAGGAGTGGCTGGATTTTGCTGTAATGGTTCGTGGAAATATTTGTCACCAGCTTGCTTCCATTTGCCGTTCGATTGAAGATAAAAATTTTTTTCGCAGAAACAGAAAAGTGAATTTGCTTCCAGCTAAAAATTATAAAAACTTAATGGAGGTTCTTGCCCGCGTGCGCCAGACGGACTGGGTTCGCGGAAAAAATCAAATCAGAACTTCTTATCGAAAAGGAATCAGATCTTCTGAACATACCGTTTTCATAATAGCCTCTTACTTTATACCAGGAGTGTCACTTAGGCGGGCGCTGTATGCGGCATCAAAAAGGGGAGTTCAAATAAAAATTCTTCTTGCAGAAAAATCCGATGTTCCATTTGCGAAAGGAGCAACTGAGTATTTATATGATTGGATGCTTCGCAGCAATATCCGCGTTTTTGAATATCAGCCATCAGTAGTTCATGCTAAAGTGATGGCAATAGATAATGAATGGATGACTATTGGGTCTTACAACCTGAACAACCTGAGCGAATACAGCAGCATTGAACTTAACATTGATATTGCTTCAGAATCTTTCACCCGTCAGTTTACTGCTGAGGTTGAAAAAATTATTTCTACTGACTGCATTGAAATTACTCTGAATGAATTCAGCCGGCATGGTTTGTTCAGGCGAATGTCCAGTTGGTTCAGTTATCAGTTTATGCGATTAAATTTTTCTATTTTGTTTTTCCTGCAGAGTAAAAGCAAGCAAAATCAAATCGAATGAAGCTGGCCGTTTTTGATTTTGACGGAACGCTTACTGCGCGTGATAGTTTTTTCAGTTTCCTGATTGAATATTTTTCCTTTTCAAAAATCATATCGGGGATAATTATCCTGCTTCCGGTTTTTATTTTTTACAAACTCAGATGGATGAATCCTGATAAGGCTAAGGAAAAAGTTATCCGTTATTTTTTCACAGGCCAGAATATTTATTCAGTAAAAAAATTCAGCAGCGATTTTTCAGCCAGCAAAATCCCGGCATTGATTACAGAACGAGGAAATGCTTGTTTGAAAAAATATAAAGACAACAATTTCAAAATTGTAATTCTTTCTGCTTCGCTTGAAGTTTATCTGAAACCCTGGTGCGACTCACAGGGTTTTGAATGCATAGCAACTCAATTGAAAATTGAAAATGAAAAATTTACGGGCGACATTGATGGCCACAATTGCCGGGGAAATGAAAAGTTAATTCGACTGAAAGAAAAATACGATTTGGGTTCTTTCGAAGAAATTCATTCGTTCGGAAATTCGAGAAGCGATAAACCATTTATGTCAGTTGCCAATCATAGTTTTTACCGCACGCTTCCGGTATAAATAATTTTACAAATAGATAAGCAGGAAAAGAAAAGCAATCCATAAGACCAATATTCCCTGAATAAAAAAATCTTTCCATAAAATTTCAATTGGCTCTCCGGATTTTTTTTGAATGAAAATCAGATAAAGAAATCTGAGCATGCCGGCTAATACAAAAACAGAACTCAGGAAGAGCTTGTCTGTTTTGAATCTTGTGGTTACTTCACCCGAAACCGAGTAAACTACATAACACCCCACGAGCATAAATGCAAAAAATACAATGATGAAATTCAGGAGTTTTAAATTGTAGATCTGAGCAACTTTTCTTACTGAAATTTTTCTTTCTGTAAAAAGCAGAACATCTCCCCTTCTTTTTGCCAGGATTAAAAACAAGGCCAGTAAAAAAGTAAGAACATTGAGCCACCACGAAACTGGTATATTTCCAATGGCTCCTCCTGATTGAACACGAATCACAAAACCACTTGCAATCAAGGAAACTTCCAGATAAGGAATCTGTTTAAATCCAAGCCCATTATAGATCCCATTAATAATTGCATAGCACAACAGAAAAATCAAAAACTGCGACGGCAAGAAAAATGAAATTGAAACCGAAACAATAAAACAGATAAGCGAAATGCTTTTTGCCTGAGTAACTGTGATCGCCGCTGCAGAAATAGGTCTGTATTTTTTTTGAGGATGATTTGCATCTTCTTCCTTGTCATAAATATCATTGAGGATATAAACTGCAGATGACATGAAACAAAAAGAAATAAAGCCATAAAATGTTTCGGTTAATAATGAATGCTCCAGAAATCGTTTAGCAAAAAACATCGGTAAAAAGAGAAACAAATTTTTTACCCAGTGATCAATTCTGATCAGCTTCACATACCATAAAATATTTTTCATTCCCTGATTCAAAAGTAAATGCTGTATTGACTTTGAATAATTCACCAACGGCAGTCCTATCTCTTCTGAAATCTACTACTTTGGCAGCCCATTCATTCTACCAAACCAGTTATGAGAAGAATTTTTCTCATCACAATTTTTTTACTGAAGGGTATTTGTGGTTTCGCCCAGGCGAATGTTATTCATACTCATATTGCATGCAGCATAGCTGATTCAATTGGCATTGCAGTTTTTATACATTACCCTGACAGCGCACGGTTTGATACATGCGGCGCTCCTGTTGCGATAATTATTCCGGGGGGAAGAATGCCAATTGGTATTTATCCAACCTACCCTGCCCTCCTTCCTAAATATGGAGTAATTGAGGTCTTCCTGAATTTTCCCGGAGCCACCAATCAGGGAAATTTCAATAGTGGTGGGCACTATGATTTACGCGGGCCAAATTGCATTGAAGCGCTTAAATCAGTTGCACAGTTTTGCATGGGTTTAGATACAACCATCAGCGGTGATTACCTGGGCGATTTAATTCCTGTTACTGTTGATTATGATAATGTTGGATTTATGGGCGGCTCAAATGGTGGGAATATTTCAATTGTAACCGAAGGAATGTATGCACAAGATTTACCCGGGTTAAAATGGATTACAAATTGGGAATCGCCGGTCGGTGATGGGACCTTGCTTGCTGATATGGGAAATGTAAATACAGGCTTCAATTCCACTCAAAATATTTCTTATAACGATACAACCGGAGCATTTGATTTTTCGAAACTCAGATATTGCGATACACTCTATACTCATCATGAATATTCTCTTCTGGATACTATGGCCGGTTTTTATTTTGATAACAATAGCAATGGATTGCCCGGCGACTCAGTTGATTTTCCCCTTGAACCTCTGATGTATGATACCGGAGTAGCCAAGCGTTCATACTATAGTCACTGTGTGTTGCAGCATGGTTACGCCATGGGGATCATTCCCGTTATAAAACCTTACTACATTCCAAGTATTCAGGAATCAATGTCGTTTTGGAAATACCGGAATGGAATCAACTGGATTGATTCTGTAATTGCTAAAAATCCCGATCTCATGTTTATTGCTTCCGGCCGCAATCATGATCACTATATACATACACCGGATCATCCGGGCATTTTAAATCAGTATCAAAAATTTGTAACGGGTGGTCAGCATTTTGTCCGGATCAACCCTGATAAGTCTTACCTTGAATATGTACTTGATTCAGTGTATCCGGGATTGCCTGACAATACTTGTTTCACATCTTACGATCACCTCTCAATCAGAAATGTAATGGTGCCGGACAGCGTTGATCAGAAAGATCTTTATACGGCGTCTATTCTTGAGCTGGTGGACCGCGCACAACGGCATGATTACCGCCTTCAACTTGATTCAGTTTATGCTACTTGCGATTTATATATTGATACCACACATTATTATGACAATGACCCGGCAGACAGTTACCAAATTGCTGACTCATCGCAGACTTATAATTTAATTCATTCGCCAGCTCGTAAAAATGAAATTAAACTATTTCCAAATCCGTCATCTGATGTTGCAGTGATAACATTACCCGCGTCAGAAAAAATCAGAGTCGAAATTTCTGATTTAACAGGAAGAATAATTTTTTCTGAGAGAACTTTTATTCAGGGTAATCAATTCACAATTCAAACAAAATATTTTGGTGAAGGTTTATACCTTGTAAAATTGACCAGTGAAAGTTTTACAAAAATTATAAAGCTGGAAATCGTTCACTGAACCAATTGATAAATGGAGGGCAGATTTCTTCCATGACCATCGTAATCTAATCCGTATCCAACCAAAAAATCATTTGGAACTTCAAAGCAACTGTAGTCAACTTTTATATCGTGTTTCAAAGCAGCCGGTTTAAACAATAGAGAAGCAATCAATATTTCTTTCGGTTGAAAACTCTTCAGTACCGGCAAAAACTCGCTTAATGTTTTACCGGTGTCAACTATGTCTTCCAGGATTATTACGGTTCGGTTTTGAATATTGATATCAAGCCCTACCAGCGTTTTCACTTGTCCTGTCGATTGGGTGCCCTGATAAGATGCAAGCTTCACAAAAGAAATTTCAGATGGAATGCACACCTGTTTCATCAAATCAGAAGCAAACATGAATGAGCCGTTCAGGATGGCAAGGAAGAGCGGATCTGTATTTGCAAAACGCTGATTAATTTTTTCTCCCATTGAAAAAATCTGTTGCTGAATTTTTTCAGCGGTGATATAAAGTTTGAATTCCTTGTCGTGAACTTTCAGCGTGTTTTCCATTGGCGAAAAATAATCCGGCCTGCCAAATATCAATTCACTTTCAACTTATCACCTGCATGAATTGAATCACCTTGCAAATTGTTTAACTGCTTTAGTTGATCCACGGTGAGGTTAAAATTTTTTGAAATGGAATATAGTGTATCGCCCTTTTTAACAATGTATATTGAAGATGAAGAATCCGGATGAAACGCAGTTAACTCCTTCTCCTGAATTTTTTGTTCGGTACGCAGTTTCGGAGGAGAAATTCTGTCGCTTCGCAAATTCAATATCTCACCGATTTCCGGTTGGGTTCCCATTTGCATTTTATTTTTCTCATACAAATAGACCAGCTGAATTCCGTGCAGCTGTGAAATTGAGAACATGGTTTCGCCTTCAACAACTGTGTGATAAGCTATATCACCATTTCTTCGTTTCGGTTGTAGAAAAATTCTGTCTCCGGGCTTCACCTTTGATTTTGAAGTCATGTCGTTATACTTCAAAAGTTTTTTCAAACCCATTTCATAAGCATATCCAATTTTCGCAAGCGACTCACCGGATTTCAGATCAATGCACTTCACATTGTTTACATAATACACCCGACCGTTCTTCGGGTCAATGTCTTTTTCCGAAACTATTGGATCAGTATCCGGGTCTTGTCCCTGCACCTTACACAAACTCGCGCTGTCATTTGTCATGGGATGATTCACAACATAATTTGTATCCAATCCAAGTAAATCATATTGCTGAAGCTGATTGTCTTCAATTGCCTTGATTAGCATCTCTGCATACTGCGGGTTGGTTGCATAGCCGCATGCCTTCAATCCTTTTGCCCATGCTTTGTAATCTGTAATGTCAAGTTGAAAGAGGCAAGCGTAGCGAGGTTTGTTTTTCAGGAAATCACTGTGGTCAGTAAATGATTGCTCAGCATTATCATAATGACGGAAACATTCATTCGGTGCATCATCATCGAAGTAATAAGTTTTTCCATTCCAATCTTCATGGCACTTAATTCCAAAATGATTATTCGCTTCGGTGGCGAGCAAACTATTGCCTGCATTGGTTTCTATAATTCCCTGGGCAAGTGTGATGCTTGCAGGAACTCCTGCCCGTTTCATTTCGGAAATGGAAATGTCTTTATAAGTATTAATATAATTCTGAACACGCTGCTGATATGTTTCCTGAGCCTTGCAATCAGATAAACCAAGAAAAAAAAGCACCGGGCTTATAAAAAAAAGTAAAACATTAACTCTTTTCATCTTTTAAGGATTAACGCCAATGTTCTGAAAAGATTTTTTCACATGAAAAATTCAAAACCAACTGTTCTTTATTATGTTGTGCAGAAAAGAAGAAACCTTTTTAGAAAATAAATTTAGCGCTTAAGCGTTCAGTTTTTTTCAAACACCAAACCACCACTTTCATGAAGCTCACTTATGTAGCCCATGCATCCCTGCTTATTGAATATAAGGAATTAAAAGTGCTCACCGACCCTTGGTTTAACGGGCCGGCTTATTATAATCAGTGGCATGTGTTTCCAAAACCAGCGGATACTTCTTTCAGCCCCAGTGTAACTCATATTATTCTTACTCACGGTCACGAAGACCATCTTCATATTCCGACATTGAAGTTGATGAATAAGAATGCAAAAATTTTTTTTCCGTATACATGGAAATCAGGCACAAAGGATTTACTGAAGTCAATGGGGTTCGAACACATTCAAAAAATTTCTTCTTTCAAAAAAAATAAAACTCGGCGAAGATCTCTTCATGACATTTATCGTGAATGGATTGGATGCCTTTGTTATCTACGAGTGCGAAGGGAAAGTATTTGTCAATTTAAATGATGCACTGAATGCTTCGCATTGGGCCTTTGTAGAAGTGTTTACAAAAATGATTCGCAAAAGATGGAAGAAAGTTGACCTGCTTATCTGTGGCCTTGGCGGTGCAAGTTATTTCCCAAATACTGTTCACGCTCCGCAGAAAGATAATTATGAAATAGCCTTACTGCGCGAACAATTTCTTGCTCATAAATTTTGTGAAATTGTAGAAGAGATAAAGCCAAAAAATGTACTCCCTTTTGTTCCGGGTTTTGCATTATTAGAACTAGACAAGCAGTGGATTAACAAAACAAAATTTCCGAGAAAGTATTTGAAGAATTATTACAAAGATTTTTTTGACAAGAATTCTGAAATGGAATTCTTTAACCTGCTTCCGGGTGACAGCATTGAAAACGAAGTTTGGAACAAAACTTCACCATATCATGATCAGGAAATAGATGATAATCTCAGCCACCT
>DMRR01000275.1 GCA_003455275.1 Bacteroidota bacterium
TTCTACGAGCAATAAGCTGGGTATATTGAGATCCGAAATCAAGAATCAGAATTTTTTCTTCCATCAGTCGGGCGAAAATAATCACAACAGAATATGAGCTGTCGAATGATTTTCACTATTGGATTAATAAAAAGAAAACCCCCTTTAGAATTCTGCAGGGGGTTTTATAACTTGAAAAGATATTTCGAATCTATTGTCCCAGCTTCTTTAACTGGTCGAGAGACATTTCAGTATAACCAGTAGCAGGAACAGTAAATACATCGTCAGATACCGGATCGAAACTAATTGAGTCGGCAGTCATAGTCATGGTCATCCCTTTTTCTCCAAATGAATATTCTAAGAGCATTCCGTTTATTTTTCCATAATAACTATTGGATTGAGAGGCAGCGGATTTAATTTCATCAGTGAAATAGGCGTAGAAAGTTTGATTGTCTTTGTTCATTTTAATGATTGCCTTTTTACAGTTATACCCTGCAATAACCTTAGTATCATTGGTTACAGTTATTTCATAATCGCTGTCTTTCGGCATATTTTTTCTTGCTTCCATTTGAGGTTTGTTCATCGTCACTTTGTATTTGTTTCCCATCATTTCCATAAGTAAGACATAATTGTTTTCATCTACTTCTATGGTTTTATTCTTAACAAAACCCATATCCATTTCAGTTGCTGTTTTTCCATTCTTTATGTAAAATGTCATCATCATATTCTGAAGCATGGCCGAAGATTGAGGATCATCCACGCCGGACACTGACATTTTATATTTAATACTTCCTTCAGTAAATATTTTTTGAGCTGAAGAAAAAAGTGGAAGAAGGGCAATAAGAATTGCAAATTGAAAAAATCTTTTATGCATGTTATTTAAATTTAGATTTGAGCGGGCTAATGTATTGAAATAACCGAATGCATTTCCGACTGCCGTAAATATTTAGATTACTTATTTAATAATTTCGAATTGAAAAAATTTTTTACAATAATTCTTTTCTCGGTTTTTTTCATTCAAAGCTTTTTTTCCAAAGGCGAAATCGCTTTCAGAAAAAATATGAGGTTAAACTTTTGTTCCAATACCCCAAAAATGATTGGCTGGAAAATATCTCTGAACGAAAATTCATTTTTTGAAAAAGCTGATTCACCAATCAATTACAAACCAAATTTGCTTTACTGGAAATCGTATGGAACAGACATTTATGATTATCTGAAAGCACCAATGAAATGGAAAGGAAATGAAATTGCCAATGCAACTTTTTTTCTTGGTGCTGCCACACTGATGTATGCGAATGATGGGCTAATAATGAACGGCGTTCAACAGAATAAAACAGCTAGTACGACAGAGTTTGATAAATATGTTGAACCGCTTGGCCGGGGATATACTGTGCTTGGGGGAATGACTGCCTGTTATCTGGGTGGTTTGGTTTTTAAAAATGAAAAATTGCAGCGCGCCTCCCTGCAGGCAATAAAAGCCGGAGCAATCACAAGTTTGTTTACACAGGCAACCAAACTTGTAACCCAACGCGCAAGGCCATATCAAAACCTCGGTCCATACTATTGGAATTCATTAAAGTCTACCGACTATCGTTCATTTTTTTCAGGACATTCATCTTATGCTTTTTGCGCTGCAACAATGGTAGCTCTTTACTCAAAACATAAATGGGTTGACATTGCCGCCTATACGCTTGCAAGTTTTGTTGCATTTTCCAGAGTAAACGATTATAAGCATTGGGGATCTGATGTGTTTGTTGGGGCTATAGCCGGAATCACAATCTCCAATTTTGTTTTTCATTCTTCAAGATATTGAATTTTGTTATGTCAGAAGATTTCATTCGAAAACTTATTTATGCTCATGCAGCCCTGGGTGGTGTGGCACTGCTCTCCGGATTTATTTCACTTATAGTTATAAAAGGAAATACGCTGCACCGGATAACTGGAAAAATATTTTTTTATGCAATGCTTTCAGGTGCATCACTCGGTATTATAATTTCTGTTTTACCTCAACATAAAAACCCGTTTCTTTTTTCTATTGGAATTTTCAGTTCTTACATGATCCTTTCAGGAAAAAGAATTCTCGCATTGAAAAAATTATTCAAAGGAGAGAAGCCCGCCCTAACAGAATTTTTTCTTCCGGGTATAATGATTATTACGGGCGCAGGAATGCTGATCTATGGGTGTAAAATGAAAATGAATGATAACAACAATGGAATTGTACTGATCGTATTTGCAGCAATTGGAATAATGATGTCAATAAGAGATTTCCTGATGTTAAGAAGCAAGCCAGCGGATAAAAAATTCTGGCTCTATCAACATATAACCAAAATGACCGGTGGATATATTGCTGCTGTCACCGCATTCATTGTTGTGAATGAAATTCTTCCGGGTTTATTTGGCTGGCTGACACCTACCGTGGTTGGAACAATTTATATCACCTATCATCAGTTTCGGTTTAGAAAGAGTGGTGAAAAAATTTTGGCAGAAAGAAAAATTGAATGAAGAAAAATTGTGTTTGCAAATAACTAATAACCTATAACGAATAACTTGCTCTACATCGTTCCAACTCCTATAGGTAATCTTGAAGACATCACACTTCGGGCTATTCGTGTTTTGAAAGAAGTGAATTTGATTTTGTGTGAAGACACACGCACGAGCGGTGTATTGTTAAGGCATTTTGAAATCGGAACGAAAACTTTTGGCTTCCATCAGAACAATGAACACGCTGCAACCCCTCAATTGATTCAGCGAATGAAATCCGGAGAAACAATGGCAATGATCAGCGACGCCGGAACGCCCGGAATTTCTGATGCCGCCTTTCTTCTTGTGCGCGAGTGTGTGAAAGAAAATATTCCGGTTGAGTGCTTGCCCGGTGCAGTTGCATTTGTTCCTGCGTTGGTAGAATCAGGATTACCAATGAGCAGTTTTTGTTTCGAAGGATTTCTTCC
>DMRR01000087.1 GCA_003455275.1 Bacteroidota bacterium
GTTTTCTTTTTCTTAACAGTTCGGGTTTTGAAATCAATATTCACGAGTGCATCTAACTCGGTAAGCACAATGTCAATATTATCAGGTCCAATTCCAGTGCTTATCACCGAGATTCTTTTTCCGTTTTTATATCCTGTGTGCGTCACAAACTCGCGGTGATTTATTTTAAATTCAATTGAATCAAAATGTTTTGATACTTCTTTCACCCTGTCCGGATCGCCAACCGTGATAACAGTATCAGCAATTTCTTCGGGTAAAAGATTTAAATGATAGATAGCACCTCTCTGGTTAATTATCAGTTCTGATTCTGCAATTGGCTTCATTCTTTCAGTATTATTTTCGCGCTGTCAAAGAAAAAATATTTTCTTTCTAAACATCTTCTTAAACAAATACAATTCAATAAATAAAAATGAGCAAGCTTCCATTAAAAAAACTTTTGGTTCCAACTGATTTCTCTGACATTTCACTTCATGCACTTGATTATGCTGCAGGTATAGCTAATAATACAGGAGCAGAAATTACCCTGCTTCATGTATATGATGCACCGGAAATACCCAACCTTTCAAAAACTTTCAATATGAATGATTTGATTGAAAAAGGTATTAATGAAAAAATTAATGAGATAAAAATTTCAAACAAGAATCTTCTGGGAGTCTTTATCCATTCAAAAGTTGTGAATGGAAATATTCATGACAAAATTGAAGCAGTGGCCAAAGAGATTAAAGCGGATCTTATTGTGATGGGAACCCACGGCAGCAGTGGAATACGAAACATGCGTAAATTTATTTTGGGCTCCACAGCTTATCGCGTTGTTAGTGAAGCTCCTTGCCCGATTATCACCTTAAGAGAAGTGAAGAAAAAAATTGCATTTAAAAACATTGTGCTTCCTATTGATAATTCAAAAGACACAATGAAAAAAGTAGGACTTGCTATTGAGTGGGCAAAAGCATTTGGCAGCACAGTTCACATTCTTGCACTTACCGCATTCTTTGAAGAATTGGTTGTGCAGATAAAAGATTTAAAAGAACAGGTAGCTGAAGTTGTAAGCGAATTAGAAAAAAATGGTATCAAGCACCAGCAAAAGATGATTCGTCATCAGCGTGTCAGTGACTCGGTGCATGATTATGCAAAGAAGGTGAATGCGGATTTAATAATGATTGCAACCGGCCAGGAAAATGCTTTCACCGACGCTATCTTTCACAGCGCTGCAAGAAATATTGTCACGGACTCCAGTGTTCCTGTTTTGTCAGTGAATACCGGAAAGTAAGTGTGAAACTTACTTATAACTAATAACTATAAACTAATAACGAACATCAATTTTCGACTATCACAGTTGGATAATTCTTCCGCTCATCATTTTTATTTCAAGAGTGTGTGATGTGTCGCTTGGCACCATTCGAAACCTGATGATTGGAAAAGGGTATCGAAAACTTGCACCTATCCTGGGTTTCTTTGAAGTGCTGATATGGATTGTTGTAGTAAGCCAGGTGATGAAAAACCTTGACAACATAGCCTGTTACTTTGCATGGGCTGCCGGTTTTGCTACCGGAACTTATGTCGGACTTTTCATAGAAGGTAAAATTGCACTTGGACTTCAGCTTGTCCGGGTTTTCATTCAAAATAATTCTGAAGATCTGATTGATGAATTAGTGAAAGCAAATCATGGAGTGACTGTGGTGAATGCGCATGGTGCAAAAGCGCCTGTGAAAATGATTTACCTGATTGTTAAAAGAAAGTATGTACAGGAGGTGATTGAATTGATTGATCAGAAAAACCCTTCTGCATTTTTTACGGTGGAGGATATTAAATCTGTTCGCTCCGGAGTTTTCAGGGAAGGAAGCGACCCAAGTGCGATTGGAAAATGGCTCGGCATTAAATAATTTTTTTCTTTGAATAAATTCGTTTCATGAAAACAAAATCAATTCTGAAAAACCTGATCATTATTTTATTAGTTTCTTTTTCAGGAAAATCATTCGCGCAGATTTCAAATTATGTTGAGAGGATGCCGCAGTTTCCTGGCGGAGAAAAAGAGATGTACAGTTTTCTGGCAAAAAATATTCGCTATCCTGCTGATGCAAGAGAAAATAATATTCAGGGAAAAGTAATTGTACAATTTGTTGTCAAGCGCGACGGAAACCTTGATTCAATAAAAATAAAAACTCCCTTAGGATACGGTTGCGACGAAGAAGTGATTCGGATTATCAAAATGATGCCAAAGTGGGAACCCGCTATGCGAAATGATACTGCCGTTGATTGCTACTTCATTCTACCGGTAACTTTTCAGATGAGCAATGGTTCGAGACACGAGTCCAACACTGATGATATTGAAATTGTAATTTCAAATTCTGATTCAAACGAAACCCTCAATGAAATTGCACAACAGATGTTGCAAAAAGATTTTTTTGTGTACTTCAAGAAAATAAAAAGAAGTAAGAGCGGCGCTATTTCCAGTATATATATTCATATAGCTTCAACTCAGGGAAGTGTAAGTGGCACTTATAAAAATTTCAGTTCTGTTAAAATATTTAGGTCAAAAGAAAAGGGAATTGGTATTTCTCCAACAACACTGGATGTTGGAAAATGATTGAAAAAAATTTCTCCATTTATCTGGAACTTTATTCTCATAGAGAACATTATTTTCTAAGTCAGCATTTAAATTCGCGCAATTAATTTTTAAACAAAACATAATAAAAAATAAAATGTATCCAGCAGAGCTTACAGCACCCATGAGCCGTGAATTGACATCAAATGGATTCGAAGAATTGAAAACATCGGCCGAAACTGAAAATGTTTTTTCTAACTCAGCAGGTACAATGTTGTTAATGGTTAATTCCGTGTGCGGATGTGCAGCGGGAAGCGCCCGCCCCGGTGTTTTGTCATCATTACAAGGCGATAAGCGCCCCGATAAATTATTTACAGTTTTTGCAGGAGTCGATAAAGAAGCAACTGCAACTGCGCGTGAACACTTGCTACCTTATCCTCCATCTTCACCTGCAATCGCATTATTCAAAGATGGAAAACTCGTTCACATGATTGAACGGCATCATATTGAAGGTAGAACCGCAGAAATAATTTCTACTCACCTGAAACAGGTGTATAATGAGTTCTGTTAACTGATTTGAAGAATCATTTCTGATTTTTCAATGCTTCAATTTCTTTTTCGAGCGAAAGAATTTTTTTCTGTAATTCTGGAAGCTGTTTGAAAATTGCCTGCGAACGCAAAGCGCTTGTGTAATCAAATGCAGGCGAACCGGTGATTGCTTTGTTTTCTTCCGTTACACTTTTGGAAACACCACTCTGAGCATTAATCCGCGTTCCATTTGCAGTTGAAATATGACCAACAATTCCGGCCTGGCCTCCAATAAGATTTTGTTTTCCGATTCTGGTGCTGCCTGAAATTCCTGCCTGTGCTGCTATCACGGTGTTTTCACCCACTTCGACATTGTGAGCTATTTGTATAAGATTATCAAGTTTGGCTCCCCTGCGAATAATGGTACTGCCAAGGGCAGCCCTGTCAATTGTAGTGTTGGCGCCAATCTCCACCTCGTCTTCAATCACCACATTTCCGAGTTGAGGAATTTTCATATATGAACCATCAGGAAGCGGTGCATGACCAAAACCATCACTGCCAATGACTACACCTGAATGAATGATACAGTTTTTTCCAATAACTGATTCAGCATAAATATTAACGCCGGAATAAATGATGGTTCCTGATTTTATTATACATCGCTCACCAATAAATGTGTTGGGAAAAATTTT
>DMRR01000043.1 GCA_003455275.1 Bacteroidota bacterium
AATGTTCGGGTATGTAACACAGTTGAGAACAATTTCTTCAGGTCGTGCTACATCTATTATGGAGTTCTCACACTATGCTCCTGCACCTAATTCAATCTCCGAAGAAGTGATTGCAAAATCAAAAGGAAAGGTGAAAGCGGAACTGGAATAAGACACAAGTATCAAGATAAATATAAAGCTGCTCTGAGTAATCGGGGCGGCTTTTTTATTTTATGTGCCAGGAACTGTGCCGGCTAAAAGTACCTGCTTCATATATTCTTAATTATTGATCGGAATATTAATTTCAATACCTCTGTAAGTTGCGCTTAATGCAATTGCCTTTTTTATTTTACTGAATTCATTTTTTAATGCTTAAAAAAAACCTGCCATTCTTTCCATTCGATCGTGCAGGGTACAATCATTGACAACGGATAGTCCGAAAAAATTTTATCATTTAATCATCAGATGTATGAATGAAGAAACTTACTGCTTACACATACATTTGTTCCCCTTCTAATAAATCCAATTAATTAAATACATGTTAGGTTTTCTATCGAAACTCTTTGGTGGCAGCAAATCAGAAAAAGATATAAAGGAATTAGAGCCGCTTGTATCTAAAGCAAATAACTTTTTTGCGCAATATGCTTCCCTCAGCCATGATGAACTCCGTAACAAGACACTTGAGTTTCGCTCCCGAATTGCAAGTCACATTTCAGATTTAGAAAAAGAAATTTCTTCATTTAAGGAACAGGCCGAGAATGAAGAAACTGCTTTCGATAAAAAAGATGAACTCTACAATGAGATTGACAAATTAGAAAAGCAGCGCGACGAAAAACTGGAAGAGGTGCTGATGGAAATTCTTCCTGAAGCCTTTGCAGTAGTCAAGGAAACTTCTAAAAGGTTTTCTCAAAATGAAACTGTAAGTGTTATCGCCACTCAACTTGATCGTGATCTTGCTGCAAAAAAAGATTTTGTGAGGATCGAAGGCGAAAAAGCCATTTACAAAAATGAATGGTCAGTAGCTGGAATTCCTATCAAATGGAACATGGTACACTACGATGTTCAGTTGATTGGCGGAATGGTTCTTCACCAGGGAAAAATTTCTGAGATGGCAACCGGTGAAGGAAAGACTTTGGTATCCACACTTCCTGCCTATCTCAATGCTCTTCCGGGTTTGGGTGTGCACATTGTAACCGTGAATGATTATCTCGCCCGTCGTGACTGCGAGTGGAACGGAACACTTTTCAATTTCCTCGGTATCACCACTGATTGTATAGATTATCATCAGCCACACTCAGCAGAGCGGAAGAAAGCATATCTGGCTGACATCACTTATGGAACCAACAACGAATTCGGTTTCGATTATTTGCGTGACAATATGAGCCGCTCTCCGGAAGAATTGGTGCAGCGCAAGTTGCATTATGCAATGGTGGATGAAGTTGACTCGGTGTTGATTGACGATGCACGAACTCCACTGATTATTTCAGGTCCTGTTCCGAAAGGTGATGATCAGGAGTTTCATAATCTCAAGCCGCGCATACAGCGAATTGTGGAAGCACAGAAAAAAATGGTAAACACTTTTCTCAATGATGCAAAGCGACTGATTGAAGCCGGCAATGACGGACCCAAGGAAGGCGAAGGCGGTCTTGCTCTGTTGCGCGCGCATCGTGGTTTGCCGAAGTATGGCAACCTGATTAAAGTATTAAGTGAAGAAGGCAACCGCGCCACTATGCTGAAGACAGAAAAATATTATCTCGCAGATCAGCAGAAGGAAATGCCGAAAGCTGATGCGCCGCTATACTTTACAATTGATGAAAAAAATAACAGCGTTGAATTAACTGACAAAGGAATTGAACTTATTACTGCTGAAGGCGAAGACAAAAACTTTTTTGTGATGCCCGACATCGGCGCTGAAATGGCAGCAATTGAAAACTCTGCACTTTCACCCGAAGAAAAATTATTGAAGAAGGATTCACTCATGCAGGATTTTTCAATCAAGAGTGAAAGACTTCATTCTGTTCAGCAATTATTAAAAGCATATTCTCTTTTTGAAAAAGATGTGGAATATGTGGTAATGGACGGCAAGGTGAAAATTGTGGACGAACAGACCGGCCGTATTCTCGAGGGAAGGCGATACAGCGATGGTTTACACCAGGCAATTGAAGCGAAGGAAAATGTTAAAGTCGAAGCAGCTACACAAACATTCGCAACCGTTACGCTTCAGAATTATTTCCGCATGTATCACAAACTCGCCGGAATGACCGGAACTGCGGAAACGGAAGCCGGAGAGTTTTGGAAAATTTATGAACTCGATGTGGTGGTAATTCCAACCAACAAACCCATCACGAGAAAAGATGAAGAAGATTTAGTTTATAAAACCAAGCGTGAGAAATACAAAGCTGTTATTGATGAGATAGAAAAACTCCGCAATGCAGGTCGCCCGGTATTGGTGGGAACAACTTCTGTTGAAGTGAGTGAATTGCTATCGCGAATGCTGAAGCTGAAAAACATTAAGCACAATGTGCTGAACGCAAAACAGCATCAGCGCGAAGCGGAAATTGTTGCTGAAGCTGGTCAGCTCAGTGCTGTGACGATTGCTACAAACATGGCTGGTCGCGGAACAGATATTAAACTCGGTGCAGGAGTGAAAGAAGTTGGCGGACTTGCCATCATTGGAACGGAGCGCCACGAAGCTCGCCGTGTAGATCGTCAGTTGCGCGGTCGTGC
>DMRR01000255.1:0-1999 GCA_003455275.1 Bacteroidota bacterium
AAGCTTATGGAGCTGCTAACATCTTGCAGGAATTGCTCACCATTAAGTCAGATGATATTGTTGGCCGTGCTAAGGCTTATGAAGCAATTGTGAAAGGTGAAAATCCACCTAAACCTACTGTTCCTGAATCATTCAATGTATTGGTTCATGAGTTACGCGGACTGACTTTAGACCTTAAGTTCGAATAATTCACTAATGCTATAGTTAATGAAAATGGCTCTTCGGTTTTCGGAGAGCCATTTTTGTTTTATGGATATTTCAATCAGCTATTTTTTTTGTAAAGTATTATAAAAATCAAGTGCAAGTTCTTTTGTCATTTCATTTGAGAATTGTTTTCCATTTAGTGCCTCAACTTTTCTAATTCCTTTTGAAATATTAGTCAGGAATATTTCATCAGCATTCAGCAATTCATTTTCTGAAATGGATTTTTCTGTAATGGAAATATTCTGAGCATGGCAAAATGCAATCAGGTTTTTTCTGGTAATCCCTCTCACAGCGCCATCGGAGAGAACAGGCGTGAATAGTTTTTTATTCTTCCAGAAAAAAACATTACTGGAAGTAGCATCACAAATATTCCCGGCAGCATTAACAATGAGTGCATCATCGAGGTTATTTTTTTTCTTCCATAATGAACCCATCACATATACCAGAGAGTTCGAAGTCTTAAATGACATCGATGGGTTCAATTCTTTTTTCCATTCTGAAAAGATGCCAACGGAAATTCCTTTTTCATTCCAGATAAAACCATCAGCAGGCGCTGGTAGCAATTCGATCAGAAATTCAATTTCATTAGTTGTCGGTTCATATAGTCCTTCGCCTGAACGGAACACCTGAATTCGAATGAGCACATCATTTAAAATTTTATTCGCTCTTAATAATTCAGTAATCAAGGTGAAGAAATATGCGGAAGAAAAATTTTCAGGAATTGAAAGCTGAAGCGCATGCATTCCATCGAATAATCTTTCCATATGATTTTCGAAGAAAAGAATTTCTCCGCTCATCAATCTCATTCCTTCAAACAGCCCATCTCCATATCGAAATGCCCGGTTTGTAGAGGGAAAGTACTTTCCTCCGACAGGAAAAATTTTTCCATTAAGATTCAGGAATGAAAATTCACTCACTTGCAATAAGTCTTAATATCTGTATAGGCATCTACGCTGCCAAGTTCGCCTGCCTTGCTCAAATCAAGACAACCGCTATCAGTTTCTCCTTTACCAATTTCAGCTAATCCTTTCAGATGAAAGGCAAGAGCATATTCAGGTTTCATTTTGATAACTATATCATAATTAGCAATTGCCTCGTCATATTTTTTAATCTCTCTATTGGCTAGCCCGCGAGTGATGTAGCAGTCAATCAACTTTTGAAAATACACCATGTTCTTTTCTTTCGATGCCTGATAAGCTCCATTATACATGTCTATAGCCGATGTGTAATCCTGAATAGCACCACGGTCATCATTCATTTTCGCTTTGTAAAATCCGCGGAAATAAAAGGCCTCAGCGCTGCTTACTGATTTGTAATTGTCCATCGCCAGAAATTTTGTATAATCCTGAATTGCCTGAATGAACTGACCGTTCTCTCCATTGCAATAAGCCCGATAGAAATAACAATATTTTCTGTTTGAAAATGTGGTATCGTTTAGAAGAGAAGAAAATCCGACAGCCGCATCTGCATATCGTTGCTGACGGAAATAAATCTGTGCCTGTAAATATTTTGAATCCGAGCAATTACTCTTTTCACATTCATCAATAAACATAAAATTATTAATGTCATTCAGTGCAGAAGTATAATCGCTAATTGCAAATTCAGCCTGGGCTTTCCAGTAAACGGCCATCTTGCTTTCCTCGGTGCCTGAGAAATTTTCAATTATATAATTGTAAACAAACACTGCACTGTCATAATTTTTTTTTCTCAAAAACTCTTTTGCCGAATCCATGAAGATACTCTGTAAAGTTATGAGTGGCGTTCTCATGGAAGAATCTTCGACAGTAAATTCTTC
>DMRR01000255.1:2291-2538 GCA_003455275.1 Bacteroidota bacterium
CTTTGAATTTTAACTGAATCCATTGAGGAGTCATATTTCTTCTTCTTCTTTTTCTTATTCAAATCTGTTTGAAAAGAAGAATCATTGGTTAAAACAATTTGATTCTGAAAAGAAGTATCGCTTAACTCTTGCCGGCGTTTTTTCTTTTTCAATGTGTCTTCTTCATAACTGAAATTGTAAGTGCCGTCTTCCGAATATTTTTTGTTTTCTGATTTTACTTCACCTGCATCTTTCTTCTGTTTATCTT
>DMRR01000010.1 GCA_003455275.1 Bacteroidota bacterium
AACTGAAATTCATTCAAAGTCAATCATCATTGCAACCGGAGCAACTGCAAAATGGCTTGGTATTGATTCAGAAAAAAGATTGAATGGTTCAGGTGTAAGTGCTTGTGCTGTGTGCGACGGATTTTTTTACCGCGGAAAAAATGTTGCGATTGTTGGAGCGGGAGACACCGCGTGTGAAGAAGCAATTTACCTGAGCAAGCTTGCTCCGGAGGTTCACATGCTGGTGCGTAGCGAACACATGCGTGCAAGCAAAATCATGCAGGATCGCGTGGCTAAAACAAAAAATATTAAAGTGTATTGGAACACCGAAACTGTCGAAGTACTGGGCGAAAAAGCTGTTGATGGAGTTAAGGTGCGAAACAGGAAAACAGGAGAGGAGCAGCAAATCAAGGTAGATGGATTTTTTGTTGCCATTGGCCATAAACCGAATTCAGATATTTTTCAAGGCATGATCAATATGGATGATCAGGGTTACATCATTACTGAGCCTGATTCAGCAAAGACTAATATTCCAGGTGTATTTGCCTGTGGCGATGTTCAGGATAAAATTTATCGCCAGGCAGTAACAGCTGCCGGTTCCGGATGCATGGCTGCACTTGATGCAGAAAGATATTTATCTGCTCTTGGTCATCATTGAATAAAAAAAAATCCCTGAATTTCTTCAGGGATTTTTTAGTGTCACTTATTTTTTTTACTAACAGTTGAAGATTGTTGAATTGTTATTTACAAATGCATTTTCAGTTTTTCTTCAAGCACCGACTTCGGAACAACTCCTACTTGCTTGTCTACTAGTTTTCCTCCCTTGAAAAAAAGAATAGTAGGAATTCCGCGGATACCATATTCCATTGGTACTTCAGAATTCATATCTACATTCATTTTCCCAACAACGGCCTTGCCTTCATATTCTTTTGAAAGTTCTTCAACAGAGGGACCAATCATACGGCAGGGTCCGCACCATTCAGCCCAAAAGTCAACCAGCGCAACTTTGTCGCTATCCATCACGGTTTCCTTAAAATTAGAGTCGGTAATTTCTAAAGCCATTTTTTTAAATTGAAATTATTGTTTATTAAATCAGCATCGCAAATGTGAACAACACCTTTTGAATTTGGTTCACAAAGTTTCCACAGAATTTTTTCACGAAGCAGTGGGGGCATTAGATGAATTGTCCTCCCAGTTACAACAATATTTTTTCCAGTCTGCCTTCAGGCGTTCGCGTTCCTCAGGATTCATGGTTCGGATTTTATTGTCCCATTTCTTTCTCCAGAAATAACCATGACCCCAATATCCACTGTGCCATCTGCCGCCCCGCATTCCAAAAAGAATTTTGCTCAACAAGAGCAATCCGGCAGCTTCCCAGAACGAAATCATTTTCCAACCGGTAATGCCGGGAATAATTGTATTCCAAAGCCACATGACTATGAATGAAAAAATAAACGCCAGGGCACTGAAAAGGGTAATTGCACCGAAAATTTTCAGAAACAAAAATTTTTTATTCATAACAATTATTTTTTAGTCATTGAAAAATTCGTGATAGAAATGTGTCAGCTTTTTTCTCAGATGAAGCACTGCATATCTTTTTCTTGAAAGCAGTGTATTCAGGTTGGCCTTGGTTTTTTCCTGCATCTGCTCAAAGCTCAAACCATCTAATTCATGCATTCTGAAAACTTCGCTTTGCTCAGCAGGCAGTTCATCCAGGGCATCGTTTAGCATATCCCAAAAAATTTTTCGGTTGAGTAACTCGTCCGGAATTCTTGCAGTATCTGCAAACAAGAATTCTGGTAAAATAGCTTCATCGCTTTCGTCACTTTTGACAGCGAAATTTTCTAAAGGAACCGGTTTCTTTTTCCGATACCAGTCAATCACTTTATTTCCTGCAACACGATAAAGCCATGCACTAACCTGTTCTATTGGTTCATTTAAACTTGTGATAATGAGTTGCTGAAAAGTATCCTGAACTAAGTCTTCTGCATCCTGATCCGTAGCTACTTTTTTTCTGACAAAAGCAAACAGCTTCCTGCTATACTGACGCACCGCTTCCGTTAATTGTTGTTGACGAAGGGAGCTTATTTGTGTTGATATGGTCATAACCTGAATTTCAATTTTGTTTTTTCTTAATGACGATGCTTTTTGAAAAATATTTTCCCGATTCAATTCTATTTTATCAAAAGAAGTTCCACTACTGATTTACTGACGGTTTGACTGTAGAAATAAAATTACAGATTTCAAATTCCAGATTAAAAATTGGAGTGAATAATCATTTGAAATTTGAAACCTGCAATTTGAGATCAAGGTTAGCTTTTCCATTCGTTGCGGCGATGAGTTCCGTCGCAAAACGGTTTGCTGGCTGAAAGGCCGCAGCGGCAGAGCGCTACTTTTCCTTCTTTCGAAGTTTCAGAACCGGTGTGGTCAATGAAGGTGAATTTTCCTTCCATCAGGTAGGGTCCGTTTTCAAGCACCACTATTTTGTTGTTTTGTTCGAGTGTGTGTTCCATTTCAATTCAATTTTTGATTTTAGAATTTTGATTTCTGCTTTTCTGCCTTATGCTACCGCTACTTTTTTCGCCGGTGCATTCCATCCGTAAATCATCAGGCTTGCTCTTATGATGATAGTGTCTTTCAAAGTCATAGTCATTGACATTTGCGACATGTTCTGATCAGGATTTTAAATTCCCGGGATGTGAACTGTCACCAGCAACACAAGCATGAAAAGAAACAGTCCGAGTCCTGCGAGATGAGTGAACTTGTTAATGAAAAGTGATACTGCTGCTCCGAGTAATGCTGCGCCAGTGAGATACACAAAGAATTCTCCGGCGGGCAACCATTTCGGAACTACATACTGCGCCATCATTGATGCCATGGCGAAATGCATGAGCCCTTAAGCTGCGAGCGGGAGAGCGAAAATGATTCTGCCTGTTGTTGAAATTGTCTTGTTCATGATTTGTGAATTTTGGTTTTAAGATTTATTAAGAATTATTTTTTTTCGGTTCTGAGTTTGTCGAGCAGGCGGTTGAGTTCTTTCGCTTCAGTTAATGTTAGTGACTTCAAGTCTTCTTCCCACACTTCCATGTGTCCGTCTAATTTTTCGAGAAGTGCAAGGCCTTTCTTTGTAATTACTACATCCACACCTCGGCGGTCGCTCTCACACACTTTTCTTTCCACCAGGCCTTTTAGCCTGAGTTTTTCCACCAACCGTGAAGCATTGCTCATCTTGTCGAGCATTCGTTCAATCAACAGATTTACAGAAGCCGGTTTTGGATACTGACCGCGAAGAATTCGAAGGATGTTGAACTGCTGTCCGCTGATTCCGAATTTTTTTAAACGGGATTGATGCTGCGAATTCATCCATCCCGCAGTGTAAAGGATGTTCACTGACATTTTGTGAAATTCATTTTTGAATTTTTTCTGCTGAATAGCTTCTTCGATTTTCATAAGGTTTAAAGTTTCTGTCAAATGTATGTAATGACAATAAATGTCTATACATATAATTTAGTTCCCGAAATCGAAAAATTATTTTCTTCAGTTTAGATCAACTGGGAATAAGCGAAGCAGGACTAACCTTTCTCTATACTATAATTAATATGGAATTATTGATATGGAGCTTCAATATATTCTTACAAATTTTCGATTTTCCAGATTCTTTGTGGGAATCTCGCGAACAATCTCATAACCTTGATTTAACACTGCACATATATTTGCCCCCTTACCAAACTAAAATTTTGATGAACGAATCCGGCATTAAGAATTCGAACAGCAATTTGAATTCTCTTGGATTAGGAAAGGCGAACAACGCTTTCTGGAATCTCTCCCAAACTGAACTCGCAGAAAAATCAATTCAACTCAACCTCGGAACGCTGACTGACACTGGCGCTCTCTCTATCAAAACCGGAAAGTTTACCGGTCGCGCACCTAAGGACAAGTACATTGTAAAGGATGCTAAAACCATGAACACAGTTCACTGGGGCGAAGTGAATATTCCTTTCGATGAAAATAAATTTCAGCCGCTATATGAAAAAGTTGTAAATTATTTCGAAGGAAAGGATGTGTTCGTAAAGGATGCTTTCGCTTGTGCGAACCCTGATTATCGCTTAAATGTTCGTGTGATTTCTGAATTGCCCTGGGCAGCAATGTTTGCCGGCAACATGTTCATTCGACCAAATGAAAAGGAATTGCAATCATTCAATGCTGATTGGGTGGTTATTCATGCTCCCGGATTTTTATGTGACCCTAAAACCGATGGACCTGTTCGCGAAAATTTTGCAATACTTAATTTCAGCAAGCAAGTAATTATTATTGGTGGAACAGGATATACCGGAGAAATAAAGAAAGGCATTTTCACTGTACTGAATTATTGGTTGCCACAAGAAAGAAATGTGCTGAGTATGCATTGCTCTGCTAACATTGGAAAGAGCGGTGATACTGCAGTATTCTTCGGACTCAGCGGAACAGGAAAAACAACTCTAAGCGCTGATCCTAACAGGGGTTTGATTGGTGATGATGAACACGGCTGGGCCAATACTGGCATCTTCAACTTCGAAGGCGGTTGCTACGCAAAGTGCATTGACCTTACCGAAGAAAAAGAACCTGAAATTTATAGAGCAATTAAGTTCGGAAGCATCTTGGAGAATATTTCCTTCTTCCCAAATACACGCACGGTCAACTATGCTGACATCAGTATCACCGAGAACACGCGCGTGAGTTATCCAATTGATTTTATCGATAACGCAGTGAATCCTTCAGTGGGCGGAATTCCTAAAAATATTTTCTTCCTTACCTGTGATGCATTTGGTGTGTTACCTCCGATTTCTAAACTCACTCCCGGTCAGGCGATGTATTGGTTCCTGAGCGGGTATACAGCAAAGGTGGCTGGAACTGAAGCCGGAATCACTGAACCGAAAACTACCTTCTCTACTTGCTTCGGTGCGCCGTTCCTTCCTCTAAATCCAAACACTTATGCCCACATGCTCGGCGAGCGCATGAAGAAACACGAAGCAAATGTGTGGCTTATCAATACCGGATGGACAGGAGGAGCTTACGGAGTTGGTCATAGAATGAAACTCAGTTACACACGCGCAATGATTACGGCTGCATTAAATGGAGAACTTAATAATGTGAATTATGAAACGCATCCTGTTTTCGGAATTTCTTATCCAACATCTTGTGCAAATGTTCCAGCTGAAGTTTTAAATCCCCGCAATACATGGAACGATAAAAATGCTTATGATGACAAAGCCAACGACCTTGCCAAGCAGTTTGTTAAAAACTTTGAAAAGTTTGCTGCAACTGCAAGTGCAGAAACCTTAAACGCAGCACCCAAATTGGCTGTGAATGCCTAAATAATTTTTTCTTCAAATAAAAAATCCCGTTCAGATAATTCTGAACGGGATTTTTTTTATTTCATCACAAAACGAAAATTGTGATTGAATATTTAAATTACTCAACCACTATTCTCACGGTTTTCTTTTCCCCGCTTTCATTCATTATTGAAACGAAATAAACTCCCTTTGCGAGTTCGCTCGCATCAATGGTGAAATTGGTTTCATCATCAGATGAAATTTGTTCTGAGCGAATTATTCTTCC
>DMRR01000007.1 GCA_003455275.1 Bacteroidota bacterium
TGAGATCATCGTTGGTGTAGGTGTTCGCCACCGTGATTTTTGTTTTCAGCGTTTGCAGAAAATTTGTTTTCGCCGCCATATAATAATTGCCGCGAGTGCCGTTTTCATCAACGATGTATTGATAGCATTTCATGGCAGCATCGTAATAGGCTTCAGTGAAGGCAGATTGTCCGAGCTGAAATACGCGCGCACCTTGTTCATGATTTTTTTTGTCAAGCGCTTTCGCCTGCACAAGTGCCCCTTCAAAATCCTTTTTCTGAACGAACATCCACATCAGTATTTCAGGGAAGGTGTTGTTGTCCGGACTTTTCTGAATTCGTTTGTAGAGCTGAGTTTGCAATTCAGTGAAATATTTTGAATCCTGGATTTTATCCTGAAGCCTGTTTTCAATATCTGCTTCCCCCGCCTGGTTATATTCGAGAATATCAAGATAGGCGCTCACGGCTCCTGCAATGTCTCCCTTCTGTGCATACACATCAGCAATTTCGTATCCGAAATACTTATCGCTGCTGAGCAGTTTTCTTCCTTTCAAATAAGTAGCAAGTTCCATGTCATACAATTTCGATTTCTCAAACAAGTCAGCAAGCTGCAAAATTTCTTCAGCATCAGGAGACAGGTTGTCAATAGCCATATTGAATTGTGCGAGCGAATTTTTTTCGTCGTTCAGATACTGATAAATTTTTCCCAGGTCAATGTAGTTGGAAGAATTTTTTGGTGAGCGCTTGATTTCTTTTTTACAAACCTTGATGGCGCCGTCATAATCTTTCAGCGACACGAGCGTGTTGTAATAGCCGCTATAGTATTCCTGCTTGTCAGGGTTCTTGCTGAAAAGTTTTTCATACAGCACTTGTGCTTTTTCAAAATCGCCGGAGTTGAAATAATACTGAGCGAGATTATAGTCCTGCACTTCTGTTTGAGCAAAGCCCTTCGACAGGCTCAGGGTGACAGCAACTAAGGAAAGTGTAAAAAGAAAAAATATTTTCCTGAACATGATTGATGAACGCTGTGCGTGGATAGAAAATTTTATTCCAAATGTAAACTATGGAAAAAAGAAAAGTCCGCTTGCGGCGGACTTTCTCTTTTATGTTTTTTGAATGATCAAACGGTCATTATCTCCTTCTCCTTTACATCCATGTGTTTATCAATTTGCGCAATGTATTTGTTGGTCATATCCTGCATTTTTGCTTCACCATCTTTCAGGGCGTCTTCTGATACATGCTCCTTTCCGAGTTTCTTAATGTGATCATTGTTCTCGCGGCGAATGTTTCGGATGCTCACGCGCGCTGCTTCAGCAAGTGTGTGTGCCTTCTTCACAAATTCTTTGCGGCGCTCTTCAGTGAGTGGTGGCTGAAAAAGTTTAATAGTGTTTCCGTCATTGTGCGGATTGATTCCAATGTTTGCTCCGTTAATGGCGCGCTCAATCACTTCAAGCATTTTCTTTTCCCATGGCTGAATAACCAGCGTGCGGGCATCGCCTACTGAAACATTTGCAACCTGAGTAATCGGCACATTGCTTCCATAGTAGTCTACCAGAATTCCATCAATCATTGCAGGAGAAACTTTTCCGGCGCGCACTTTTGAAAGTTCCAATTCCAAATGTTGAATCGCTTTTTCCATTCCTGATTTTGCTTCGTTCATAAAGCTATCTATAGTCATGACTTAAAATTTTTTTAGAGCGTCAAATTTAATTTGATGGGAAGAATTTTCTTGTCTTAAGTTTATTCATTCACTGCTTCCCAATATTCAACAGCGCGGCGCAGATGTGGAATCACAATGGTTCCGCCCACAATATTCGCAATGGCAAACACTTCAAAAATTTCTTCCTTCGTTACACCAACCTCTTTGCATTTGCCCACATGATACTTAATGCAATCGTCGCAGCGCAAAACCATTGAGGCAACAAGCCCGAGCATCTCTTTTGTTTTCACATTGAGTGCACCGTCCATGTATGCATTGGTGTCAAGGTTGAAAAGGCGGTTTAGCACCTTGTTGTCTGCTCCGTGAATTTTTTCATTCATGCGCGAGCGATAGTCATTAAAATCGGAAACGAGTTTGTTCATTTGATTTCTTTATTGATAAAAAAAATTCTTTGTAAAAATTATTCTTCAGGCGCAGAGATTTTGGTTTGATTTCTGTTCAGGCTCACTAAATAAACTCCGGCAAAGATTAAGGCCGTTGCAAGAATTTTAATCGCATTCAAATCGTCGCGGCCAAGAATCATTGCAAAAATTGTAGCTAAAGCGGGCTGAACATAAATGTAAATTCCTACTACTGAAGGATTCGCGGTTTGTAGGGCAAGGATGTTAAAGAGATAGGCAAAAAATGTAGTGGCAATAACAATGAAAGAAAGTTCGAACCAAATTGCGGGAGGTAAAGACTTCCAATCAATTGCCTGAAACTCATTCCATCCGGCAGGAACAACAAAAATCCAACCGAATAAAAACACCCATTTGATTATAGTTAGCGGATGATATTTTTTCATCAGTGGTTTTACAATAACCAGGTATACGGCGTAAGAGGTTGCATTGAGCATAACAAATAAATCGCCGCTCATGGTAGATGCATTAAATGATATTTCTTTTCCGAAAATTACAATCACCAATGCGCCCATAATTCCGATCAGAATACCACTCACTTTTAGCGGCGTGATTTTTTCGTCTTTCAAAATTCCGGAAAGCAGCAATACCAAAATAGGGGTGATGGTCATAATAAGCGCACCGTGAATCGGAGTAGTAATTGAAATTCCTTTAAAGAAAAAAAGCTGGTTTATGGCTACTCCAAAAACCCCGCAAGCGAACAAGAGCAAGACATCTTCGCGCCTGATTTTTTCTTTAATAAACAATGCATGGACTAACACAAACAAAATCAGTGACACCGTCACACGAATAACTATTGCTCCGAAAGGGCCAATGAAATGCGGAACAACATCTTTGGCAATTGTGAAACTGACTCCGTAAATAAGGTTGGCAAAAAATAAATACAAATGCGCCAGAAAATTTTTGCTCATGCAAGGGCGAATGTATATGCAGTAATACTCTGCGGTCTTTTTCTTTTTATACAAGATTTTTTTTTCTGTTGAAACACTTTCATGCTACACGCTTCGCTGAAAATATTTTTACAATCGAATGAGCGTGATAAAAAAACTCGCCGGGCAAACAATTGTTTATGGCCTCAGCACTATGCTGGCACGGTTTATCAATTATCTGTTGCTTCCGCTTCATACGGCAGTTTTTGTTCCGGCTAACTATGGAGTGGTTTCGGCGCTTTATTCCTATGTGAGCTTGCTCAATGTGCTTTTCACATATGGAATGGAAACAGGATTCTTCCGATTTGCTACGCATGAAAAAAACAAACACAGAGTTTATTCCACTGCCCAGGTTTCATTGCTTGTTTCTTCGCTTGTGTTTGGAATTACAATTACGCTTTTCGCAAATCCAATCGCAACACTTATTCATTTTCCAAATCATCCGCAATATGTTATAGTGTTTGCCTGGATTATGGCTACCGATGCGATTTGTGCTATTCCGTTTGCCCGATTGAGAATTGAAAACCGGCCGGTGAAATATGGAATGATTAAGTTGCTGAATGTTGGTGTGAATGTTTTGCTCAATGCATGGTTCCTGGTTATTCAACCCTGGATGCAAACAGGAACTTTATTTTCAAAACAGCCGGAAGATTCAATTCTGTATGTCTTTATCGGCAATCTGATAGCAAGCATTGTCACTCTTCTTGTTCTGCTAGCAGTGGTGCGAAGAGTCAGAACAAATAGCAACATCGCGTTGGATACCGAGCCGGAAGAAAAAAAATCCAATCGTTTAATTTTTGATTCTGCTATCTGGAAAAAAATGATTCGTTATAGTTTGCCGTTGCTGATTGTTGGATTGGCAGGAATGGTGAACGAAACGCTCGACCGCGTTTTACTCCTGAACTATCTCCCATATGATTCAGAAAAAAATTTAGCGCAGGTAGGAATTTACAGTGCGAGTTATAAACTCAGTATTTTAATGACGCTGTTTGTACAGGCATATCGTATGGCGGCTGAACCCTTTTTCTTCAATGAATCAAGAAACACGGATGCAAAAGTCATGTATGCCCGCACAATGAACTACTTCGTGATAGCATGCAGTTTCATTTTCATTTTCGTAATGTGCTTTCTCGATTACTTCAAATATTTTCTTGGCGATAAAAATTATTACGAAGGATTGCAAATCGTTCCGATTCTCTTGCTAGCAAATCTTTGCCTTGGCGTTTATTACAACCTCACCATTTGGTATAAACTCACCGACAAAACACTTTTTGGTTCTTATATCTCGGTGTTCGGCGCCATCGTCACACTCGTGCTGAACTATATTCTTATTCCAAAAATCGGTTATCTCGGCTCCGCGTGGACTACGCTCGCGTGTTACGCAAGCATGATGGTGATTTCATTTTTTTCAGGACAATATTTTTATCGTGTGCCTTATAATGTATTGAAATTTTTTCTATATGCAGGAACTGCATTGTTGATTGGATGGATCGGCCACACATTCTATCACCAGCTGTTTGAAAAAAGCCAGGCGCTTTTTGTTTTTGTTTCAGCAGGCACACTTGCGGCATGGAGTTTCGTCGTTTTTTCTATAGAAAGAAAACACGCATAAGATTTTTTCATTGACAGAAAGTCAATCCCCATGGCCCTTCGCAATTGAGTTGCAGAACTGCGCCCTCTTCTTTTGTGTAAACGAAGTGATGTGAGTTTTTGGGATTGATGTAAAAATCTCCGGCCGAAAATTTTGTGCCCCTGGAAGTGTCAGCCGTTTCGCCGAATCCGATATAAACACTTCCGCTAATAACAGTTACTCTTTCATCTTCCGGATGAAAATGTGCCGGAAGCAAATAGTTCGGCGGAAATTTTACGCGTATTGTGAAAAGTCCAGGAGATTTAGCGCTTCCTTCAATTGCAACAATTTCTGCTCCTGCCGGAAACGGTGCCGGCGCCGGCTTCCAGTTCAGTTCATCAGCATGAATTCTGATGGTGTCTGATTTTGTTGTTTGTGAAAAACTTTTAAATGAAATTGAAAAAAGAACGGCAAGCGTAAGAATTTGGATTTTCATAATTTGTAGAATGTGCAAATGAAGGTAATTGAAATTTCTTAACGGAAATTTTATGGTCCGCATTTAAATACTACACTCCTTTTTTTTTCGTTTGTATCTGAAAATACTCTTTGCTCTTGACCTCTATTTTTACCCTCGAAGAAATGAGAATAGAAACTGCAAGATTTTCTGACAATAAAAAAATATATGAGGAACTCCGGCTGAAGCAATCGGAACTCAATGCGCTCTTGCAGGTAACTCAGGCGATTAATGACAATCTTGGAATAACCGGACTCGCAAATCTTTATTGCCAAACACTCAACTCAGAAATAGGATTTGAGCGAATTGCATTTTTTCTTCAGGACGAAAACTGGAAATGTGTTTCTAAAATCGGCGTGAGCGAAGAGTTTAATATTAGCGGGCATAAGAAAGATTTGCTTTCGTTTGCGCACCTCACGCATTTGAAAAAAGGGAAACACCCTTTTGCTCCGATGTTCGACATCATTGTTCCTGTTTATCATAAAGACAAGCCGCTTGCTTTCACGCTGCTCGGCGGTTTGGAAAAAATAAAAGGATTCTCAATCGAGGAACGGCTGAATTTTATTCAAACAATTTCCAATATCATTTCGGTTGCTATTGAAAACAAAAAACTTTTCAAGGAACAACTCCGGCAACAGGAAATAAAAAAAGAGCTGGAGCTTGCAGGTAAAATGCAAACTACACTGATTCCTGAAAAACTTCCGAGCGATGAGAGGGTAGAAATGGAAGCCAGCTACATGCCGCACTTTGATGTGGGCGGAGATTATTATGATGCTTTCGAACTGAACGAAGACGAAATATTTTTTTGTATCGGTGATATTTCGGGGAAAGGAATTTCTGCAGCATTGTTGATGGCAAGTTTTCAGGCGGGACTCAGAAGTTTGGTAAAACAGCAGCAGTCTTTGAAAGACATGGTTCAGGAGCTAAACATTAAAGTTAATGAGCTGACCAAGGGCGAGCGGTTTATCACTCTTTTCATGGCGCTCTATAATTCACATCATCACACTTTGCAGTATATTAATGCGGGACATCCGCCGCCGGTACTTTATCAAAACAATGAAACCATTTTGCTTGAAGATGGATGCACCATTCTTGGAATGTTCGACAAAATTCCTGTTGTGAAATTGGGAAAGGTAAACTTGAAAGATGAGGCGCTATTGCTGAATTATACAGACGGACTTTCTGAGCTGGAAGACAAAAGAAAAGAACAGCTGGGGGTAGACCGGCTGGCCGTCTTTGTTAAGGAAAATCATTCAAGGCCCCTTCTGGATTTTATAGGAGAACTCACAAATTATATAGTTGCCTTTAAGGGCAAAAAATTATTTAACGACGACATCAGTATTCTCTTGTGCCGTTTCCCCGGAAACCGGTAGTTTCTGAAGTTAAAAAAAGTTGTTTTTCTCCCCTCTTATCGCGGAACAAATATTGAATGATTTCGTAAGGGCAAGCCCTGAAAAATGAGGGTAACATTAAGTGGACAACAGAATAAATTTTTGTAAAATGAAATTAGGTTGTTGTTCGTTTAAATAAAACTGAAAATATAATTTGCGCGCACAACAACTTTTTTAACACCAGTGTAAACAAACACAGAATAAAAAAACGACGAAGCTCATGAAGAACAAAAAAATCCTTGCAGCCTTTCTCTTCGCCTTTGGCTGCGTTCCTGCTTTTCTTAATTACGCTTTTGCACAGGAGCCTCTGAAAAATGTAAACCCAATGGTGGCCCCAATGCAGTATGGAGGCACTTCTTCTGATAGTATTAATGCGGTTGATAACACGCTTGATTCCTTGGTCCTGGTCACCGACGGAGAAAATTCTTACAACTCATTTCCAACTTTTGAGGATTCGGTTTTCGATTCAAGAATCAAATCGTTGAACACAGTTATACCTGTTGTTTACAATGATGAAGTGCGGAAGTTTATTGATCTCTACACCATTCGCAAGCGCGATCAGGTAGAACGGATGCTGGGCCTTAGCAAATTTTACTTTCCGATTTTTGAGAAGATAATTGTTTCCAATGACATGCCGGCAGATTTGAAATATTTATCAGTGATTGAATCGGCCCTTAATCCAATGGCAGTTTCAAGAAGCGGTGCAGTGGGCCTTTGGCAGTTCATGTATGGAACTGCTAAACTGTATGGCTTAAAAGTGAATTCATATATTGACGAGCGCCGCGATATTGTTGCTTCTACTGAGGCAGCGTGTGATTACCTGAAAAATTCATATAATACTTATGGAGACTGGCTGCTCGCTATTGCTTCATACAATTGCGGGCCAGGAAATGTGAATCGTGCGATTGCACTTTCAGGTGGAAAGATGGATTTCTGGTCTATCAGCAAGTACCTTCCAAAGGAAACAAGAAGCTATGTTCCGGCTTTCATAGCTGCGATGTATGTGATGAATTTTTATTCTGCACATGACCTGGCACCCGTTGAACCCGAACAAGATGTTTGCGATATTGTAATGGTTGATGTTTATGACAAACTCAGCTGCGAACAGATTGCAAAGTATACAGACCTTAATGTTGAGTTAGTGAAATTTTTGAATCCTGGTTTACGCACCAATGTGATACCTGCTTTCAATGAGCCATATGAACTAAAACTCCCTGCGGATAAGTATTGCATTTATGATGCAATGAAGGATTCAATTGTCTGCGCTTCGAAAAGCGTGGTTGTTAAAAATTACTCTTCTTATTATACGGGAAACGGTACTACACACACACATGTTGTTAGAAGCGGCGAATCGCTTGGACTGATAGCTTCAAGAAACGGCTGCACAGTGACCCAATTGAAATCGTGGAATGGATTGCACAGTAATATGATTTATCCTGGACAGAAGCTGAAGATATATGGAAAAAGTTCAGGAACGACCACTACTTCCTCTTCATCAAAAACTTCAACAACTTCTTCTGCTAAAACAACCACTACCAATTCGACAACTTCTTCTTCTGAAAAAGTTGTTTATTACAAAGTGCGTTCAGGAGATTCATTGTGGAGCATTGCCAATAAGTATAAATACAGCGGCGTCACCGTAGCTGATATTAAAGCATCCAACTCACCTTCCAAATGGACAAACCTGATGCCCGGCACCGTGCTGAAGATTAATTTGTAAATATTTTTTTAAAACAAAATTTTAAATGCCGTCTCTAAAGACGGCATTTTTTATTTCAGCAACCTTCATAAATTATTGCAGCGCCCTGGCCAACTCCCACGCACATTGTAGCTAATCCGTATTTCGAATTTCTTTTTTTCATTTCGTGAAGAAGTGTGGCAGAGATGCGCGAGCCGCTACATCCGAGCGGATGACCAATAGCAATGGCACCACCATTCACATTCACCTTTGATTCATCTAATTTCAAATTACGAATGCAGGCAATGGATTGCGATGCGAAGGCTTCATTGAGTTCAACAAGGTCAATGTCATTCACTGAAAGTCCGGCGCGCTTCAATGCTTTTTGGGTTGCGGGCACGGGACCAATTCCCATGTAAGCAGGATCAACTCCGGCTGCTGCGCAGGAAACAATTCTTGCAAGCGGAGTGAGATTCATTTCTTTCAAAGTGTTTTCACTCACGAGAATTAAACATGCCGCACCATCATTCACGCCGGAGGAATTTCCGGCAGTGACTGTTCCGTCTTTTTTAAATGCAGGTTTTAATTGTGAAAGTTTTTCCAATGAAGTAGCGCGTGGATGTTCGTCCTTGTCAAAAAGAATTTCTTCTCCTTTTGCATTCTGAATTTTCACGGGCACAAATTCGCTTTTGAATTTTCCCGCATTATATGCTGCTGCATATTTCTCTTGTGACGCGAGTGCAAACTTGTCCTGCTCATCGCGAGACACTTTCCATTTCTCCGCCACATTCTCTGCGGTTTCTCCCATGGAGTATGGATGATGAAGCTCTGCTAATTTTTTATTCGTGAATCTCCATCCGATGGTGGTGTCAAAAATTTCTGCCTTGCGGCTGAATGCAGAATCTGATTTTGCAAATACAAAAGGTGCGCGAGTCATGCTCTCCGTTCCACCGGCGAGATAAATTACTCCGTCATCATTTTTAATTGCGCGAAATGCATCCATGATTGATTGAAGTCCACTTGCACACAGACGATTCACAGTAACACCGCCCACACTTGTTGGTAATCCTGCGAGCAACAAAGCCATGCGTGCCACATCGCGGTTGTCTTCTCCGGCTTGGTTCGCAGCGCCGAGAATCACTTCTTCAATTTTCTGAACATCCAGATTCGGATTGCGGGCAATAATTTCTTTAATCACCAACGCCGCCAAATCATCAGGGCGAACTCCGCTGAGTGAGCCACCATATTTTCCAATTGGCGTGCGAAGCGCATCTACTACATAAACACTTTTCATCATTTGAAAAAAATTTCTTCGCGAAAGTAACCGCGCTAAAATTTTTTTGGTTCAGAATAATTCTTGTGAAAAAGATTCAGCACTAATGCCCATTATGTATTGCAGGAATTTCCTGATGGAAATTTCCAACAATAATGAAATCAGCAGCCGATTATTTCTAAGCCAATATTTCTTCTGCAACTCTGAATGCACTGTCAATTGCCCCATGCACAGTGGCAAAACTTCCTTCAGTATTGGTTGCTTCACCTGCAAAGTGAAGTTGATTATTTACAACTTCAGCTAAATCAATGCGCGGCTGATTGCTGGTTTGCGTTGGAAAAGAATAAGCACCAAGAATGAATGGTTCATTTGTCCAGTTCATAATTTTTGAATCAACAAAATGGTTGGTTGCCGCTCCATTGTATGCAGCATCCAATTGTGCGAGGCATTGAGTAACTGCATTACTTCCCTGCGCGCTCAGTGCTTCTGCAAAACTTCCCATGGCAAAAGCCGTGAGCAGATAATCACTGCTGCTTTTCCCAAGAGCAGTGGTCCAGTATTCAGGCACTACTCCTTCACTAAATAAAGATCCCAGGTCATTTTTCCAGAACGGCGAATCAAATTTCAAAATGATTTTCATGCCTGCACCCATTCCAATTCCGTTGATGGCAGAAATTTTTTTATCCGGCAGCGCAGGCACAAATTCAATTATCTGCTGCTGAAGAATTGTGAGCGGAACAGTGATCACCACTTTGTCTGCTTCATAAGTTTGTCCGTTCTGATCAGTTAGAATAATTGTTGATTGGCTGTAATCAATTTGTGTGATCTGAATGTTGTAAGAAATTTTCGACAACATGTTGCTGCAATAATTTTCGAGCAGCGATAAAAGCGATTTATTTTTTACCATATAGTTGGTGTTGCCGGCACTCCATAAATCGTTCGATTGTTTTACTCCCGAAAAACTTAGCCGCTCCATGCTGGTTCCGAATTCGCCACCCACCTGTGCATCGTCTATAAATTTTACACGAGCTGTTACACCATTGTCTGCTGCGTATTGTTCGGCAGTAATTTCATTTCCATTGTAGCTATTCATTGCACTTACCATATCCAATGCCTTTGATGCTTCGCTGTCGTTCTTAATATCTTTTTCAATTTGAACTTTCGAATTGAGAAAATAATAATTCTCTCCGGGTTCCTTAATCAAATCGGCGCCTCCATCCTTTGTGATTTGATACCATCGGGAACGATGCCCATGCACTTCTTCGGCGCCCAACTCTACATGGAAGGAGGCAAAATCACTAAGCGCAGAAATACGCCCGCCATGAATGGCAGATGCTTCAAGCACCATCACATTCACATTACGCTCGGTTAAAATTTTTGCAGCCACCATTCCTGCTGCGCCTGCACCAATCACAATCACATTACCCGAATAACTGCCTTTAGGAATTTTCAATTTGTTGCAACTCTCTAATAACTCAGGCAATAACACTACAGGTGTAGCCATTGCAACATTTTTAATAAACCTCCGGCGGTTAATGGATTTCATTTTTGCGAATTTTCAAATGTAAATCTTTCAAACCACGCCATTTGGTAAGTAATGGACACACTTCTGAGTAATTTAGATTCTCCGAATCTTCGCTCCGAGTTTATTCAGACGACCATCAATATTCTGGTAACCACGGTCAATCTGATTGATGTTGTGAATGGTGCTCTTTCCCTCGGCGCTCATTGCTGCAATCAGAAGCGCCACACCCGCCCGAATATCCGGACTCGTCATGCTGATGCCACGCAATGGCGACTGACGATTCAATCCAATCACTGCAGCGCGGTGCGGATCACATAGAATTATTTGCGCCCCCATTTCAATTAGTTTATCCACGAAGAACAAACGGCTCTCAAACATTTTCTGATGAATCAAAACAGTTCCTTTCGATTGAGTGGCTGTAACAAGAATGACTGAAAGCAAGTCGGGCGTGAGTCCGGGCCAGATTGCATCGGCAATGGTCATGATACTTCCGTCAATAAAAGTTTGAATCTTGTAAGATGATTGTTCAGGAACAAAAATGTCTTGTCCGCGGATTTCGAATTCGATTCCCAGCTTGCGAAATGATTCAGGAATGATTCCAAGTTCTTGTGGCTGCGCATCCTTTATGAGCAATTCACTTTGAGTCATTGCAGCGAGTCCGATAAAACTTCCAACTTCAATCATGTCACTCAACATTCGATGCTCTGTTCCGCCGAGAGATTGCACGCCGTGAATTGTAACAAGGTTGGAGCCGATGCCTTCAATCTTTCCACCCATTCGCACAATCATTTTGCAGAGTTGCTGCAGGTAGGGTTCACACGCGGCATTAAAAATGGTAGTTGTTCCTTTCGCAAGCGAAGCTGCCATGATGATGTTAGCAGTTCCTGTTACAGATGCTTCATCAAGCAACATGTAAGTGCCGGTGAGTTGCGAAGCATCAATGGTGAAATTATTTTCCTTCGAATCGAAATTGAATTTCGCTCCGAGTTTTTCGAAGCCGATGAAGTGAGTATCCAATCTTCTTCTTCCGATTTTATCGCCGCCGGGCTTTGGAATAAATGCTTTCTTAAATCGAGCAAGCAGCGGACCAATCATCATTACAGAGCCGCGAAGGCGCGCTGCCTTTTTTGCATACGCTTCGGTGTTCATGTAATCGAGGTTGATGTCTTTCGCGCGGAAAGAATAAGTGTCTTCGTTTTGCTTTCTGATTTCTACTCCGAAGTCGCGGAGCAAATCAATCAGTGCATTCACATCTGCAATGTTCGGAATGTTGCTGATGGTCACTGTTTCATCGGTGAGCAACACCGCACAAAGAATTTGTAACGCTTCGTTCTTCGCGCCTTGCGGAATAATTTCTCCTTTCAGTTTGTAACCACCGGTTACTTCAAATGCATCAGCCATGCTGGAAAAGGTTATAATTTGATTTGTTGTTCGTTATTAGTGAATACAGAGAGCGAAATTTCAAATCATAATTAATCATCACAATCTGCGCAATCTGCGTTCAACCGTATTTCGTGGTCGAATATCAACTCACCTTCTTTCGAAATATTTTAACGGAAAGAAATTTTATTCACTCAAAAAATATTAAGTGAACAGAAAAAATTATTTTTGAATAAAAACAACTAACCACATAGTTACAAAGGAGTTGTTTCTTTATTCCTATTTCACCGGGTGGTTCAGTAAGTTTTAAATTTTCATTATAGAGAAAAATATTTTTTTTCTCAGCGGTTTCTACCGGCGCTTACGGAAATGTTTTCCTCCTCCTCCGCCACGATTTTTGTTCTTGAAATTTTTCTTGTGCCGTTTTTCCTTTTGAATCGTGGTATGTGATTTTCCTTTGATATGATCCAGGCTGTAATCAATAATTTCAAGTTCTCCCTTGCTGATGATTCCAAGGTCATTTTTTATCACATCATCGCTCACCAATTGATTGTCGCCCCACTGAAGATGAACAAGCTTCATATAATAGGCCATAACTTCTGATGCGCTTTTTTTCTTTTCGGGGTCTTCTACTTCTGCAAGAATTTTATCAAGCAGCCGCTCAAGGTTTTTTCCATAATTGCGATACTTGATTTTGTTTTTCGGGTAAGCAAGCGGCGCTGGTTTTTCATCTCCGGCTTTTTTCTTCTTCGGTTTTGGGTAAGGAGAATCAACATCTAGCTTATAATCAGTCATGATATGAAGATGGTCCCATAGTTTCATTTTATATTCTTCAATATTCCGGAATTGCGGAGTGCTAAAACTCATAATATCAATAAGCGCCCGGGCCGCGGTGTTTCTCTTTTCACGATCTTCAATAGTGAGCAGGTGTTGCGCTAGTTTCATTGTAATGCGCCCATATTCAGGAATTTCCATTTTGGGACGCGCAGTATTGTATTCCATAAATTTTTTGAGAGTGACAAATGTAAGCGCACTCAGCCGAATAGCACTTGCTATGAAATGGTGGTTCGGGAGTAAACAATACTTTTGTGCCCCTTTTAAATGTTTAAAGAATACGACATCATAGTAGTTGGCGCCGGTCATGCCGGATGCGAGGCGGCAGCAGCGGCGGCGAACCTCGGCAGCAAGGTCATGCTCATCACCATGAATATGCAAACCATTGCGCAGATGAGTTGTAACCCTGCAATGGGCGGAGTGGCGAAGGGGCAAATCGTTCGCGAGATAGATGCGCTCGGTGGTTACAGCGGAATTGTAACCGACAAAACCATGATTCAGTTTCGTATGCTGAACCGCTCGAAAGGCCCTGCGATGTGGAGTCCGCGTGCGCAGAGCGACAGATTATTATTTGCAAAAGAGTGGCGCGACATGCTGGAGCAAACACCGAATGTAGATTTCTGGCAAGACATGGTGAGTGCGCTTCTGATTAAAGACGGAAGAGTTATTGGCGTGCGCACCGGAATGGGAATGGAAATTCACGCGAAAGCAGTTGTGCTCACGAACGGAACATTTCTCAACGGCATCATTCACATCGGTGAAAAACAATTTGGTGGCGGGCGCATGGCAGAAAAAGCTGCAACCGGAATTACCGAACAATTAATTTCTCTCGGTCTTGAGAGTGGCAGAATGAAAACCGGAACTCCTCC
>DMRR01000192.1 GCA_003455275.1 Bacteroidota bacterium
CAGCAAAAGAAATTATTCAATCTCTTCCACAACGAATGAAACCGGGTGCAGGCGTGGGAATTGATATTCTTTATCACTTCAAAATATCTGGCGCTAATGGAGGCAATTTCACTGTTACTGTAAAAGACGGAAAGTGCGAAGTGAATGAAGGACTCGATGGAGAACCAAAATGTATTATTGAAACTACCGATGAAATTTATGCTGACACCGAACTCGGAAAAATGAATGCACAAATGGCCGTAATGTTCGGAAAGATAAAAGTGAGCAACATTGGTTCGCTATTAAAATTTGTAGAGATGTTTATTCCTATGAAGGAATTCAAATAGCATCGGCTGTCAGCAACTTCTTCATTCTACCATCTTCTGTCTTCTGTCAGTTTTTATTTTCGCCCCATGTTTTACAACAGCATTATCGAAACCATCGGCAACACACCGCTCGTAAAGTTGACTAGTGTTACCAAAGAATTGCCGTGCACCGTACTTGCAAAAGTTGAATCGTTCAATCCTGGTAATTCAATCAAGGACAGAATTGGAGTGAAGATGCTGCAAGACGCTGAAAAAAACGGATTGATAAAACCAGGGTATACAATCATTGAAGGCACAAGCGGAAACACCGGAATGGGACTCGCTCTTTATGCCATTGCAAAAGGTTACAAGTGCATTTTCACAACCACTGATAAACAAAGCAAGGAGAAAGCAGATATACTTCGCGCAGTAGGCGCAGAGGTGATTGTGTGCCCAACGAATGTGGAAGCAGACGATCCGCGCAGTTATTATTCTGTTTCGAAACGATTGAGTGAAGAAACTCCGAACTCGTGGAAACCTGATCAATACAACAATCTCAGCAACACGCTTGCTCACTACGAAGGCACAGGGCCCGAAATCTGGAAGCAGACAGAAGGAAAAATCACGCATCTTGTTGTCGGAACAGGAACAGGCGGAACAATTTCCGGCACATCAAAATATCTGAAAGAGCAAAACCCGAATGTGAAGGCATGGGCAATTGATACTTATGGTTCAGTATTAAAAAAATATCACGAGACGGGAATTCTTGATGAGAAGGAAATTTATCCGTATATCACTGAAGGAATTGGTGAAGATATCCTTCCGGCAAATGTTGACTTCAAACTCATTGATCATTTTGAAAAAGTGACTGATAAAGCCGGAGCGATAATGGCTCGCCGCATCACAAAGGAGGAAGGAATTTTCGTTGGATACTCTGCCGGTTCAGCTGTGCAGGGTTTGTTGCAGATGAAAGACAAATTGAAAAAAGATGATTTGGTGGTGGTAATATTTCACGATCACGGAAGCCGCTATGTCGGTAAACTTTATAATGATGACTGGATGCGCGAGCGCGGATTTCTTGATGTAAAAACTGTGAATGATTTGTTGAAAGGCAGAAGCGGAAAAATTATTTCTGTTGCTCCATCACAAACCGTTGGTGAAGCAATTATTGCAATGAAGAAAAATGAAATCGATCAGCTGCCGGTAATAGAAAGTGAAAAAGTAGTTGGCTCCATAACAGAAAGCAAAATATTTAACCTTCTGCTCGAAGATCACGAGGTTCGTAAGAAATCAATTGGAGAAGTGATGGAAAAACCATTTCCGGAAGTGAGTATTGATACGGCGGTAGAAAAGCTTTCGAAATTCATCACTAAGGAAAATCCGGCAGTGCTTTCAAAAGATGCAATGGGAAATCTTCACATCATCACCATGTACGACATTATTGCGGCGATGTGAAACTGATTTTTTATATAGTTCAATAAAAAAAATTTCGCTCTCTGAAATGAAGAAAGTCAATGGCATTACTTTTTTTCTTTCAATGATTTTAATCTGGAGCATCTTCAGTTGTAAACGCGATCCGTATTATGATCCGAATCCAATTGAAAAGAATTTTACAGGTATAATTTATAGCGATTGCTATGGAAATGTAATTAGCAATGAAAAAGTAGTTATTCGTAAATGGTCCTGGGGGTGTTTTTCGGCAAGCGTGTTTGATAGTTTGGTCGGTTATACCGATGAATCAGGGCGATATTTTTTTAAGATCAAAATTTCTCACCATGAATTAATTCCATCAACCAATTCATATGGCTTTGAATTGGTTTTGCCTGAAAGAAATATTTCCTTTTTTGCTACACCCGGCCAATATGACTTCTATCCGAATGATACACTGATGAATTGTGTGGCAAAATTTGATTTCAACTATCAATATCCGCTCACTAATAAGGATACATTTTATTATGAGTTGATTCCGGTTGATTCACATGGTCATTTTGGAGAGGGAATTACTCCATACCAATATTTCACGGGACCATTTCATGACACAACTGTTCAGTTTCCAACCTTGCATATTAAGGATGTTTTTACCAGCAATATCACCAAACCTGTAAACGCAAAACTTCACTGGTGGAGACAATGGATAAACAAAGATTCATATTCGAATGGATACCAGGGTTTCATTGATATCAATCACCAGGTTTGCTCTGATGCTGATACAGTATTATGCCCATTGTATTAACTAAATATTTCAGTGAAGAGCATTCACTGAATTTATCAAATCCTGCCCGGGCTCAATGCCATTTTTCTGCATCACAGCAATTTGATTCAATGCATTTATTTTATCTCCTTGCTGAATGTAGGCCCTTAAAAGATTTTTATTCATTACATCATCCAATGGAGCTAACTCACAACATTTTTTCAGGTAAAAAATTATCCCGGGTTTGTTGTTTTCAAGAAATGCAATGTGTGCCAGCTCAAAGTATGACGGCGCATATCCGGGTGTGTGAAGGGTTTCTGCAATCAATAATTTTTTCGCATGCTCAAACGAATCACGCTTCATATAATCAAGCGTAGCCAAAAAATATCTTGTATACCTGAGATTGGTGTCAATCGAAAATGCTTTTTGAAAATAAGGGAGAGCTTCTTCATCCTTTCCGGCGTTTTGTAATCGTATTCCAAGCATATTGGTCGCATATCCTGAACTTGGTGAATCGGTTACCGCCTTTTTATAAAATGTTATTTCATCACTGAAACTATTCATATAAAAAAATGTCATCCCTGAAAAAATAAGGAGGACAGCACCATAAGCAATTTTCCAGTTGCCCTTCAAAATTTTTGTAATGGACGGAAGTGCTTCTCTGAAAATAAAAATTCCTCCAAGGAATGGTATGTAAAGTCGATGCTCATATAGTGCATCGTTAATTTTTTTTGGAACAAAAAAGAAAGGAAGTATGAAAAGGATAAACCATGCTGCGCCGAATAAAATATTTTTCGGCTGTCTTTCCTTATTAAGGAAAATGAAAACCAGAGCCACAGCAATAGCAATAATTCCGAACCGGAAAGTGGTATCAGCAATTGTTGGATAAACAGTAAGGTTGAAAGGAAAAAATATTTTTCCGATGTATTGAATCAGGCCCGGCACACGCTCTGTGATGGTTGAAATAGTATCATGAATTGATTGTTCGCTTGATGGATCATAAACTCTTTTTCTCATCAGGTACCACAATGCAGTTTCAAAAACGAATGCGGCATACAAGATCAAATACTTTGGTTTCAAAATTTCCCTGCTTTGGAAAATCAATAAATAAATTCCGGAAACAAGTGGAATGAAAACTGAAGTTTCTTTGGTAAAGAACCCGAGAAGCAAAAACACCAGCATCCAGATCAGGTTTTTAGTTTTTCTTGTTTCTATATAACTTAAAAAGTGAATGAAGTAAGCGAAAAGAAAAATAGCAAGCATTAAATCATTGCGTCCCGGAATCCATGCTACGGCCATGGTCAACACCGGATGAACGGCAAATACCGCGCTCCATAAAAATGAATTTTCCCGGCTGAAAGAAAATTTTCGAAGCAAGTGAAATAAAAGGCAAACACTAACAGCATGAAGAATCATGTTGGTGATATGTGCAAGCTGAATGGAATAATTTCCAAAATCATTAATCGGAAAGAGGTAAAGAATTTGTCTTTCTATAATAAAAGTTACGCGAAACAACGGGCGGTAATAAATGTCTTTCGGCATAAAGCAACCCTCATTAAATACTTTGAAAATGTTGCTTAGTTTTTCATTGTCTCCGCCTTTTTCCAGAATAAAAATTGTGTCATCAAGATAAGTAAACCCAAGTGCGATACTTCGGACATAAACAAGCAACACCAACACGATCAAGAGTGGAATTGCGTTTCGTGAATACCATGGTTCATTCAACGATATTGATTTCGGAATTTTTTTTCCTGAATCCTGAACTGCTTTTTTCTTACTCACAAAATATCTTAATCAAAAAAATCAAATAGTGAACTTGCCATAGTAATTAAATGGAGAAACAGCTTTCAATTTTTTCCGAATCTCATCATTCACCTCCAGTTCATCAATGAATGCATGAATTTCCTTTTGTGAAATTTTTTCTCCTTTTCGGGTAAGGTCTTTCAGTTTCTCATAAGGATTAGCAAAATTCTCACTACGCAGAATGGTTTGAATGGCTTCTGCTACAACCGCCCAGTTGCTCTCCAGATCAGCATCAATTTTTTCTTTGTTTAACAAAATTTTATTCAATCCCTTTTCAATTGACTTGAGC
>DMRR01000234.1 GCA_003455275.1 Bacteroidota bacterium
ACAATTCCGAATGATACTTCAAAATTTTCTCCGAGCTATATCCTTCAGCCACGATTGATGGAACTTCCATTTATTCCTCCTGCTATAAAACCAATTGCAATGACGAAAGAGATTCCGGATGCGACACAAAACAATTATTTCAAAGCAGGATTCGGAACACAACTCGCTCCACTATTTTCTCTTAACCTGAATACCGGAGTGAGTGATAAACGCGATGCAGGCATTTATGCGATGCACAATGGAGGCAGCGGTGCATTGGATTACCAGAAATTTTCTGACAACCTTATTCAAACTCATTTCAAAAAGTTTTTTAAGAAGAATGCTTTCACAGTTAAAGCCGGATACTCCGGAACTGTCCGTTACTTCTATGGTTATGACCACAACACGATTATGGATTTCACGAAGGATGGATTGAAGCAAAGTTTTCAGGATGTGAATGCAGCGATTGATTTCAGCAATACAAAACCAACTTCGAAAGATTGGGATTATGATTTCACAACAGAATATTATTACTACTGGAACCGCACCGGCGCGAACGAATGGCACCTTGCTCCAGGACTTTCGCTCGGAAAAACAATCAACAAGATTCATCATGGAAGTGTGATAGTGGGGGCAGATTTCAATCAATACAATGAAGATTCAGTCAGCTCACTCAACAAAATATTTCATATCAATCCGATGTATGAATTGACCCAGGATAATTGGGGAGTGAAAGCAGGTTTTGATATTTCTCCTGCTGATTCAATGGTTTATTTTCTTCCGAAGGTAGAAGCGCACTACAATCTCATTGGAGAATATGTTGTTCCGTTTGCAGGAATCAACGGAGAAATCAATCGCAACAATTTGAAAACACTCACATCAGTGAATCCATTTTTGAATCGCAATCAGCCGATTTCTTATTCGAAGATTATTGATTTCCACGGAGGGCTGAAAGGAAGCGCAGGAAATCATTTTTCTTTTTTACTGAAAGTTGCCGATGAATTGGTTGATCATCTCGCCACTTACAATCCTGATTCGAATGATGTAACAAAGTATGATGTCAATTTGCAGGAAGATGCGAATGTGCTAAATCTTCATGGCGAAATTGGATACAAGGAAGCAGAGCGGTTGAACATCACACTCAATGCAGATTACTATTCATACACACTTGACTTCGGAAATCCTGCTTATGGTTTGCCTTCTGAAAAAATCACTCTCAAAGCAGAGTATAACATTCAGAATAAAATTTTGGTGAGCGCATCTGTTTATCAGCAAGGAAAAACCTTGTATCGACGACTTCCGAACATGACTGAAGACGGAACATTGGGCGGTTTCATTGATGGTAATCTCGGAGTGATTTACAACTACAAGAAAAATTTCGGAGCATATATTCAGTTCAATAATGTAGGTGCCTCGGCTTATCGCCAGTGGTATCGCTACCCAACTTATGCCTTTGGATTTTCAGGTGGTTTGATTTTGAAATTCTGAGATTCAGAATTTTCATCTAATCATTTCAACAACCTTGCTCTTCGGAAGATGAGCATTTCGGATGGCTACCTGTCGGGCAACTTCGTTTGCAAGCTCCAGAAATTTTTTCCCTTCAAAAGATTGATCCCTTGTAACAGCTGGTTGACCTCGATCACCTCCTTCGCGGATACTCTGCACAATGGGTACCTCTCCCAGAAAAGGAACATTATATTCTTCTGCGAGTTTCCTTCCACCTCCTTTTCCAAAGATGTAATACTTATTATCCGGAAGTTCTTCAGGAGTGAAATATGCCATGTTCTCTACAATGCCGAGGACAGGAACATCAATTGGAGAAATGCTAAACATTCCGAGCGCCTTTCTTGCATCTGCAAGTGCTACATCCTGCGGTGTGGTAACGATGATCGCGCCTGTGAGTGGAACCAGTTGCACGAGAGTGAGATGAATATCGCCTGTTCCAGGTGGCAAGTCAACAATAAGGTAATCGAGTTCGCCCCATTCTGCATCAGTCATGAACTGACGGAGCGCACTTGATACCATGGGGCCGCGCCATACTACTGCTTGTTGTTCTTCCACAACTAAGCCAATTGAAAGTGCTTTGATATTGTAAGTTTCTATCGGCACCATATAATGCTTCCCTTCATGCTCGTGTACCATCGGGCGCATGCCTTTTATGTTCAGCATAATTGGAATACTGGGTCCATAAATATCAGCATCAACTATTCCGACCTTGCTTCCTGATCTTGATAATCCAAGAGCCAAATTCACAGCAACTGTAGATTTCCCTACACCGCCTTTCCCTGAAGCAACAGCAATAATGTTTTTTACACCGGGCAAAATATTTTCCCTGTCGCGAAGCGTGGTGACTTTTGCATCCATTATGATGTCAACTTCCGCTTCGGCAGAAACAAGATTCTTAATTGCATCGAAACAGTTTTTGCGAATAACTTCCTTGAGCGGGCAGGCCGGTGTGGTCAGTGTAACTGTGAAGGAAATTTTATTTCCATTCACTGAAATGTTACTGACCATTCCGAGTGTAACAAGGTCTTGTTTCAGATCAGGGTCTTCGACAGTAGAAAGTGCTTTAAGAATTTGTTCCTGTGTAATCATGCTGTAAAAAGTTCGCGAACTTATATTAATTGAATGGAAATTGTTTTTATCTATTCAGAGTTCCATTCGTCTGAATTAATCTCAGGAGCCTCCAATATTTCTTTTGCGCGCTCATAATCTTCTTCCCTCACCATAAGTTTGACTCCTCCTACTGCATGACTCAAAAGCGGATTAATCGTCAACAAATTTTCATTGGTGATAAAGCAATCAATACCCTCAGCTTCGAGATGTGATTTAGCGATGTATGCTTCACCTGGATAAGAAAAGTTGAGAAGCATTTTGAGTTTTGAATTGTCCATTTGGGAAATTAAAAATTAGTGATTTGAAATAAGAGATTAATGATTCTTTGTATTACTCCCAGGTTCTAATATCCAAGATCCAAGCTGCTCCGCAATTGTCCGGTCATTCATCAATCGGGGCACTTTGTTCTGGCCACCAAGTTTTCCAACACTCTTCATGTAATTACGAAAAGCATCCTTCTGCAAAGCAGTGATGTGAAGTGTGTCGAGAATATTTCCTTTGAGTAAATCTGCATAGTAAATATTTTTTTGTTGCATCATTTCATCTAACCTCATTCGGAATTTTTCTACAGGAATATTCTCTCCGGCGAATTCAATAAACCATTCATGATACGGAAGTCCTGAATGTGGATTCACCTGAGGGGCCACTGTAAATTCAGTTACACGAATATTCATTTCATCACAAACTTTCTGCATGGCGCCCTCCACTTCTTCAGCAATCACATGTTCGCCGAAGGCAGAAATAAAATGTTTTATTCTTCCGGTTACCACAATGCGCGGTGGCTTCTTCGAAATAAATTTTACTGTGTCGCCTATCAAATAACCCCACAACCCGGCATTTGAATTAATAATGATTGCATAATTTACATTCAGTTCAACATCGCGGATTGTCAATCGTTTTGGGTTTTGGCTAAACACTTCATTGGCAGGAATAAATTCAAAGAAAATTCCGGAGTCAACATTTAGCAGTAACCCATTTTCATTCTGCGAATCCTGAAATGCAATAAAACCTTCGGAGGCTGGATAGGTTTCTATACTTGCTATCTCCTCGCCTATTGTTTCAAAAATTTGTTTCCTATATGGTTCAAAGTTTACTCCGCCATAAACCAGCAGCGAAAAATTAGGGAAGATTTCTTTCACTGTTTTCTTTCCTGTTTTCTGAAGTAGCCGCTCAAAATACATTTGTACCCAGGGTGGAATTCCGCTAATCAGTGTCATATCCTGGTTATAGGTCTCCTCAACAATTGCATCGAGTTTTGTTTCCCAATCTTCGATAATATTTGTTTCATAAGTAGGAAGTTGATTGCCTCGTAAATACTTCGGCACATGATGATTCACAATTCCTGATAACCTTCCTGTCAAAATTCCTTCAACAGAATCTAATTCCGGACTTCCTGATAAGAAAATCATTTTGCCATTGACAAATTTCGAATCGTTGTTTTCATGAATATGCATGAGCAACGCATTGCGCGCGGTGTTAATGTGATTGGGAACAGATTCCTTAGTGATAGGAATATATTTTACACCTGAAGTGGTTCCGGAAGATTTGGCGAAGTAAACAGGGACTCCCTTCCATAAAACATCCTTTTCTCCAGCTTTAATTATATCAATGTATGGAATATAATTTTCATAATCACGAATTGGAACCCGCTTAATAAAATCTTCGTGCGAATTAATTTCACTAAACCTATGCTCTTTTCCGAATTGTGTTTGCCTGGCCTGATGAATTAACTTATGAAATATAAATTCCTGTGCGCGCTCTGCATCATAACTCCATTTCCTGATGTTACGATATATGTATCCTGCAAGTGGCTTCGCAAAGAATGACTTCAGACTCATGTCGCAAGAATAAAAATTCAAATCTCAATTCCTCGCTTTCAAAAGAATCAATACCGATTACATTTGCACTCCCTTTTTTAAATGCGGGTGCTATCGCGGATTTACCGAAAGCATAATGCATCAATAGTTCTTTAAATTAAAATAAATGCGGGCGTGGCGAAATTGGCAGACGCACCAGACTTAGGATCTGGCGCCGCGAGGCATGTGGGTTCGACCCCCTCCGCCCGCACTTTTATTAAGGTAAAAAGTTAACGATTAACAATTATGTTAAATTACCAATGAATCTACTAAGTGACCATTGGCTATTGATAGTCTTAATCCCAAAGCATTACTTTACAATTCACAACTAAGAACAATAAACGAACAACTATACTGAAATGGAAATTACAACTGAGAACCTGAATGACCTTCACCTGAAAGTGAACATCAATATCAACCCAAAAGATTATCTACCGAAAGTGGAGGAATCAATCAAAACTATGGGGAAGAAAATGAATATTCCCGGATTTCGCCCGGGACATGTTCCGCCAGGTATGGTCAAGAAAATGTATGGAAACGAGGCTTTGGCTGATGAGTTGAATAAGTTGATAGCTGACACACTCGATAATTATATTAAAGAAAAAAATCTGAAAATTTTAGGTCAGCCCATGCCTGTAGCTGATGAGAAAAAACAAGTAGTAGATATTCAATCGCCTTCTGAATATGATTTCAAATTTGAATTAGGAATTCATTCAGATTTTCAATTGCCGGATTTAAATGCTCACGAGTTCAGCAACTATAATGTTTCTATTGAAGAAAAAACTGTGGAGGATGAAATAGAAAAACTTCGTGTCAGATATGGAAATGCAATTGAAACAGAAGCAATAAAAAACGATTCTGTCCTTTCTATTATTTTTAAAGAAATGAATGATGACGGGAATGAAAAAGATGGTGGTATCGAAACAACCCGCCGCATATCAATTGAGTCATTTAAGAATGAAGAAATAAAAAATCAAATTTCTTCTTTGAAGAAAGGTGAAAACATTGTGATCGATATTTTTAAAGCTTATAATAATGATGCTGAATTAATCACTCACAATATCCTTGACATTTCGCACAGTCAGGCAGACAGCATGAATCACACTTTCAAAATTTCTATTGATGGAATTTTTGAAATCCAAAAAGCAGAACTGAATCAGGATTTATATGATAAGCTTTTTGGAGAAGGAAAAGTGAAAAGTGAGGAAGAATTGAAAGAAAAAATCCGTGAAGAGTTAGGAAGATCTTATAAGGATATAGCTCACTCACGATTGCTGGCCGATCTGACCGATTACCTGATAGACAATACAACCATTTCTTTTCCCGATGAATTTTTGAAGAAGTGGATTCTTTCAAACAACGCAAAACCAGTTACTCCCGAGCAAGTGGAAAATGAGTTTGGACAATTTTCAAGACAATTGAAATGGGACTTGATTTTCGATCGAATCATAAAGGATAATGATTTAAAGGTAAACGCAGACGAACTGAAAGCCGCTGCAAAAAACAGAATGAAACAGCAGTACTTCGGCGGGCAGATTGACGAAGCAATGGAACAATATCTGGAGCAATTTGCCATCAAGATGCTGGAAGATGAAAAGCAACGCCGCAACTATTTTAACATGGCAATGGAGGAAAAGATTTTTGAAGTGATAAAGAAAAAGGCAAATATTCAACCGCGTGAAATCAGCTACCATGACTTCACACATACTGGAAATCATGGCCACCATCACCACCATCATTAGTAAAAATTTAAAAAACACATAAATGAACTACGGTAAAGAATTCAGAGATTACGCAATTAAGCACAGAGGAATGAGCGGAACCTATGTTGATTCCATAATGAAACATCAGATTAGCAACCTCACACCATATATAATTGAAGAACGGCCAATGAATGTTGCTTCTATGGATGTTTTCAGCCGACTGATGATGGACCGCATTATTTTTATGGGTGATCCCATTAATGATTATGTAGCTAATGTGATACAAGCCCAATTGTTATTTCTGGAATCAGCTGACGCAAAACGCGATATTCAGATTTATATAAACAGCCCTGGTGGTTCAGTGTATGCGGGTCTCGGAATTTATGACACCATGCAGTACATCAACCCCGATGTTGCCACTATTTGCACCGGAATTGCAGCATCTATGGCTGCTGTGCTTTTATGTGCAGGGCAAAAGGGAAAGCGTACTGCACTACCCCATTCCCGTGTTATGATTCATCAGCCAATGGGTGGTGCTGAAGGACAAGCGAGCGATATTGAAATTACAGCCCGCGAGATTCTTAAACTTAAGAAAGAACTTTACGAAATAATCGCAAATCACTCCGGACAACAATTTAAGAAAGTAGAAAAAGACAGCGACCGTGATTACTGGATGCTGGCCGAAGAAGCAAAAGAATATGGAATGATAGATGAAGTACTTGTAAAAAAGAACCCAACAACCGAATCATAATATATGAAAAAGTCCGGGCAACACTGTTCATTTTGTGGAAGAGGAAAGGATGAAACACTTGTACTGATTTCAGGAATCGATGCATTTATCTGCGATACTTGTGTTGCTCAGGCAAAACAAATTATCGAGGAAGAAAACCTTTCGAAGAAAAAGAAATTTGTTTCAGCTCCTGCAAAATTTTCTACTCCAAAAGAAATTAAAAATTTCCTGGATGAATATGTGATAGGTCAGGATGATGCAAAAAAGGTACTGAGTGTTGCAGTTTACAATCACTATAAAAGATTGAATCAAACTTCAAAGGATGATGTAGAGATTGAAAAGTCGAATATCAT
>DMRR01000118.1 GCA_003455275.1 Bacteroidota bacterium
GAAATCACTCCATCAATTTTTAAATCGCGAACCAGCTGCTTTAGTTTTTTGTGTTCATAAAATCCAGCTCGAATCAATTTGGGAATTTGAGGAATAATGGCGAGAGCAAATGAACCTCCCCGCTGATAATGCATATTGTATCCCAGGATTTCACAAAACTCATTATTCGGAAATTCTTCTTTCAAAATCTGTAACGGCCGTCCGCTGCTTCCGATAATTACTTCAGCTCCTTGTTTTATCAATTCACGAATTATTGGAATGCACCGCGTGGCATGACCGAGCCCCCAGTCAAGTGGTGCAACAAGAATTCGTTTACGCTTCATCAGAAAATTTGCTGTCCGCAAATAATAAAATCAAACGGACATCGTTTTAAAATTAATTCTTCAATTCAGTTTTCTTATTTCAATTTTACCATCACAAATCAATGCACATGATTCTCACAAAGAAACATTTCAATGCTGCTGTTCTTCTTGCATTCGTATGTATTTTGTTTATCAGTTGCGGAAAACACTGCGGAACCTGCCCCAGTTTTTCTCAAAAGAAAAATGCACAGAAAAAAATCATGGCAAAAAATGAGGCACTCCTCCAGCAGAATCGGAATTGATTAACTTTTCATTCTTCTGCTTCCTTGATTCAATATCCAGATTGATAAGCAACCCGGCAACAAGAAAATAGATTGTTCCGACTTTATCGGTTTCAATCATATCACTTAGAAAAGTATTTACATAGATCACAGCAAGCGTAAGCGTGAGTGCCATGGCCAGTCTTCTCAATCGCACATCATGAAGGCGGTGATAAATTCTTTGTCCATAAACAAACAAAGCTGCAGTGAAGATGAAAAAAATTATGAGTCCAATAATTCCCTGTTCAATCAGTGTTAGAAGAAAATAATTGTGGACGGTACTGCGTTCGGTATTACGGCTCACATAGGTTTGAAAACTTGCTACTGCATATGGTTTATAGAAATTATAAAAATTTCCAGGGCCATATCCAACCACAGGGTTAGCTTCCCACATTCTAAAACCAGCTACCCACCGAAAAACCCTTTCAGCGCTGCTGATATCCTGGCCTTCAACTGTGGCGGTGAGGTGCGAGCCCAGGTCTTCGTGCATAGTAGTGCTTTGATAATTCGGAGCAAACTTCAGGTAGTTGTTGTTATATCCAACATAAATAACAAATGAAGTAACCGCAATTGCACTTGCAATCAATGCCCGGCCAATTAGCCGGTGACGGATCAGGTAAGCACAAGGAAGAATAATAATGACGGACAACCATGAAGTACGGGTATAAGAAAAATATACAGCCACGAGCATGATTACAAGTGAGAGTATCAAAACATTTCTTGCAGCGCTTCCTTTCCTGTACCAGGTGATTGCAAGCCATGTGAGCGGAACCATTTGTGCTATAAATGCAGCATAGGCTACATGGTTACGATAGAATGGTTCCATCATCGTATTTACCTCGGCAAACGAAAATCCTTTTTGGGAGTGGCGCGCAAGCGTATAAAAAACAGTCGCTATTGTAGGAATTAAAATACACCAGTATGCTTTTCGGAAATCTTTCAGCTCGCGAAGTGCGGTACTTCCAAGAAAAACAAATACAACTATATACCATGACTTAGCCAGCAACACTTTTACTGAAACCAAATGATTGAATGAATAAATTGTTGCCACACACATCCACAAAAGATGGAGCGAGAGCAAAAACATTAATGGATGGCTTAGAAATTCTTTCGATACAATTTTCCTGTTGTTGAACCAGGCTGCGCAAAACACAAGCATTAATCCTATCATGAGTGGCTCGGTAGGTAAATCAGTTCCGAGTGATGAGGAAAAAGAAAATTCGATTGATAGTGGAAGTGAAAATAATAAAAGGTAGAAAACAAACTTTATGTCCGTGACCGTAACATATAAAAACAAAAGACCGAACGGAAGTGTGAGCCAGTAATAATTATAAGTAAGCCAGGCCATGAGCAGGCTGGCAAGCGTTACGGTTGCTGCAATGCCAATAATAAATTTTTCGTAAAGCGAGAATGCCTTACTCTTCATTTTTCAGTGCGACTTTCAAATCTTTATAATAGTCAGAAACAATTGCTGTGAGTACCATTACTATAAATGCAATCAGTACACTCGTAACAACAACAAGCCATCGAACAGGCTTTGATTTTTTTTCAGCCGGGTAAGCTTTTTCCAGAATGAAAACCGTAGGTACATCTTTATTGATTGTTGCCTTGAATTGCTCAGCAAGACCAATTGAGTTGTTTAGTTCTTTGAGCGCGGCCTTCTTTTTGTCTTCTAATGTTTTTATGCTTTCATTAACCAAATCGAATCGTGCCCGCTCTTCGGAGTTCATACCATTTATACGATTGAGGTCAGAAATATTTCCATTCAGATTGTAAGTGCCTCTCAGTTTGATAATAGAGTCAGTAAGGATTTTTATTTCTTCTTCCTTATGATTGACTTTACCCGTATAAATGCTCAACATCTTCTGCTTATTTTCCATCATAATGGTTTTGCTTATATCATCAATCTTATTCACGATTTCATTTGCCATAGCGGCAGCGGTGTCTTTGTCATGATCATATACAGTAATTTCAATAGCGCCTTTATCAGTTCGCTCAGACTGATAATTGTCTTCCAGTTCATTCATTACAGCATAATTCGGATAATCTTCATTAGCCGAATCAATATCATAGTGTTTGAATAAATGAAAGCGGTGAACAATATGCATCTTCAGTTGTGCGCTTGTGGCAATAGTCATCATGCGGTCTACATCATCGCTGGTTCCGAAAAACCCCTGGTTCTTTTCTTCAAACATTGCTTCGCTGTTGGTTACACTAGGATTTGATGGAATGATGACTGATTTGGAAGCAAAGTAGGGTTTCATAATATGTGGGTCAGAGATTACAATACTGACCACAAGGGCTAGTGCACATACAATCAAAATCGGTTTTCTCCACCGAATAATCAATCGAAGAACTGAAATGAGATTGAGCTGTTTTTCCATTTGGAAAATGATATTAAAATTTTGCACAAACCTAACCAGACCAAAAAGATTATCAAATCAGAATAGGGTCATCGCTTTATTGAAAATTTTATTGTATGTAAACTGAAAAATATTTTAAATAAAAACTTACCCGCTTCAATTGTATTTTTAGTATCGAAATTCTATGTATGAAAAATTCTTCCGAAACTATAGAAATTAAAAAATATAAAAAGAGGCCAAGGGTCACTCTCAGCGCCAAACGAAAAAAGAAATTATTGGCTAAGGCAGACATGGAAGGTCAGGTAACCATACATTGTATGTTTAAGTCAACCGCCTATGGCGATAAAATAAGAATATGGAAGAGCACCTATTTATTCGACAGGCATTCTTCTCATCAAAGTGATTTGGTTCATTTTGAAAATATCACATTGTTTCCTGAATGGAAAAGCGTTCCGCTTGGAAAACAGATTCAGTTCACTTTAATTTTTTCAAAACTTCCTAAGCAGTGCAAAGTGTTCGATCTGAGAGAAGTAATTCCTCAAGAGGGCGGATTTGAAGCCTATGGATTGAGAAGAAACAAAAGCGATGTCTATTATGTGGAGTTTTGAGTATCGAAACAGATAATTTAGCTTACTTGATGATTGGGTTATAATTTTTCGGTAAGGTTGTTGCTAAAAGGCCGTAAAATTCTTAACCACATTGTATGGACTACTTAAGTCCTTTTTCAATATGATTTTCTTTCCGATGTCAGATTGCACCATGTTAAGAGTTCTAATTCCAATCAACTTTTCTTCAAATCATTACATTTGACGCCCATTTTAAAAAACCAAACTCTTTCAATAAAACCCCATTATGAAATCCAAGCTTCTCTTTAGTATTATTTTTCTTTTCACCTTTATGGTTATGAAGGCACAAACACCTTCTCCTACCCTATTCACAATTGGAAATGAAAATGTCTCTGTCGACGAATTCCTCAATGTTTATAAAAAGAATAACATGGGCAAGGAGGTTGATTACAGCGAAAGCGCAGTTAATGATTACCTTAATCTTTATATCAATTTTCGTGAAAAGGTGAAAGAGGCGCGTGATATGAAAATGGATACTGCTAAGTCGGTAAATGATGAACTTTCGACCTATCGCGGAACATTGGCAAAGAGTTATTTAATTGACAAAGAAGTTACAGATCAGTTAGTAGAAGAAGCATATAACCGGCTTGGAAAGGAAGTTCATGTAGAACATATATTAATAAAATGTGATCAGAATGCAGCACCTGCAGATACAATGAAAGCCTGGATGAAGGCTAACAGATTATACAACCTATTAAAAAAAGGAAAAGACTTTAATACTATGGCAAAGGATTCATCAGATGATCCCAGCGCCAAAGACAATAAAGGAGATTTGGGATATATCACAGCGTTGCAAGTCGTTTATCCATTCGAAACAACTGCTTACACCACCCCGGTTGGTCAGTTTAGCAAACCATTCCGTACACGGTTCGGATATCATATAATAAAAGTGCTTGATATACGCCCCTCAAGAGGACAAATTCAGGTAGAGCATATTTTTATTAAGGTAGGAAAAAGTTTTACTCACGAAGACTCGGCAAAAGCAAAGGCAAAAATTGATTTGATCTATTCCCGAATTAAAAGCGGTGAGAACTTTGAAGACATAGCCAAGAGTGAATCAGAAGACAAAACATCAGCAGGTGAGGGCGGAAAACTTGCTCAATTTGGTACAGGTAAAATGGTTCCTGAATTTGAAAATGCTGCATTCGCACTTAAGAATGTAGGTGATGTTTCAATGCCTGTAATGAGTAAATATGGATGGCATATCATTAAACTGATTGGCCAATATCCGATTGCCACATTTGATTCATATAAAGAAACACTGCGCAAGCAAGTCGAAAAAGACTCCAGAGCAGACCTTGCAAAAACATCTTATATAACTAAGACAAAAACAAAATTTAGTTTCACTGAAAACACTGCTGCCAGAGATGAGTTATATTCAAGAATCGACTCTAATCTGGTTAAGGGATTATGGAAAGCATCTTCAGTTGACGGCATGAATCAAACACTTTTCACGCTTACAGATAAAGTATTAAAACCTGAAACCAAATCTTATGGACAAAAAGATTTTGCAGATTTCATTGAGAAAAATCAACGCAAGTTTCAGCAGCCAAATGATAAGAAAATAATGTTCGATAAAATGTATAACGCTTTTGTTGAAAACTCCTTACTCGGATTTCAGGAAAATCGCCTGGATAAAGAGTATCCGGCGTTTAACGATTTGATGAAAGAATACATGGATGGAATTCTTCTTTTCGAACTTACAGATCAAAAAGTTTGGTCCAAGGCAGTAAAAGACTCGGCCGGTTTGCGAGATTTTTATAATACCAATAAAGATAAATATCCCGATGAAGAAAAAATTACTATCAAAACTTATTCTCTTAAAAATGCTGAGGCAAAAGCAATGTTTGATAAACTATCAGCCAAGGGATTAGATGATGCAACACTGATAGCCAAGCTGAATAAAAAGGATTCAACCAATCTTCATATTGAAACTGAAACTTTAAAAAGATCAGTTTTTGATTCTGATAATTCTGGGTTGGAGTGGAAGGAAGGTTCATCAAAAACTAATAACGGCGATAACGGAAGTATTGAAATCATGAAGGTAGTAAAACTCATTCCTGTTATGCCTAAACCTCTGGAAGAAGCCCGTGGTTATGTAGTAGCTGACTATCAGGAAAAATTAGAGAAGGATTGGATTCAGTCACTGAGAGAAAAATACCCTGTTCATGTAAATCAGGATGTATTGAACTCTGTTATCAAGAAGTAACTTTTGCTCAAAGTAATCCGCTTCATACTGTGCATGTCCACAGTATTACAATCATGTACAACTTTTTCAGGAAATGAAGAAGAAAATGGAAACCCTATCGCACGGGTATATGACACCTATCTGTATACTTCTGATGTAGAAGGTGTAGGGAAAGGAGCCGCAAAGCCTGAGGACAGTATTCTGGCAGTAAAAAATTATATTGATTCATGGGTTCGGCACCAACTCATTCTTCATTATGCAGAAGAAAATCTTCCTGAGAAAAATCCGGAACTAGAGAAGCAGCTGAAGGATTATCGTGAATCACTGATTATTTATCTTTATGAAAAAGAATTGATCGCTCAAAAACTGGATACTGTAGTGAGTGAAAATGAAATTGATACTTATTACAAAAATCATATTGACAACTTTCAATTGAAAAGCGCCGTAACCCGTGTGCGGTATATTATGCTTCCAAAAAACACAAAACCAAAACTTGATTCTGCAATTGCATGGCTTAAAAAACCAGGCGAAATGAATAACAGCAAGCTTCAGAATTTCTGTGAAGACAATGCAATAAAATTTCAACTGAACGACAGCACCTGGCTTTCGGCTGATGAGTTAAATGCCGCCTTCCCATTAGAAGAAAATAATTTGATCAATGCGCCTTATTCAAAATCATTTCAGCAAATGAGTGATTCGCTATACCAATACCTTGTTTCGTTTGATGATTTTAAATTGAAAGGAACTGATGCTCCAATTCAGTATGTTCGTGATAACATTGTAAACATCATTTTGAATAAAAGAAAGCTCGATTACCTAAGCGAAATTCATAATAGCATTTACAACAATGCCCAAGACAATAAAAAGTTTGAAGTATATTAATATGCGTTTCATCATCACTTCCTTTCTTACCTTTTTCTTCTTCAGTTCTTCTGCTCAAAAAGTGGTGGACAAGATTGTAGGAATTGTTGGGAACAACATCATTTTGCTCTCAGATATAGAATCGCAGTACCAGCAATATGTTCAGCAATATGGAGCAAATGTTCCTGATGGAACGCGCTGCGAATTACTTGATCAGCTGATGACACAAAAACTATTGCTCGCCCAATCGCTAATTGATTCAGTAGTTGTATCAGATGAAGAGGTGGAAAGCGAACTGGATAAACGAGTTCGCTATTTCAGCAATATCACTGGAGGAATTACAAAGCTTGAAGAGTATTATGGTAAATCAATTATTGAAATCAAAGACGAATTCAGAAGCGAAATAAAAAATCAGCTTCTCAGTTCAAGAGAGCAACAGAATATTATTGGTGATGCTAAAGTCACCCCATCAGAAGTGAAAGCTTTCTTTAATAAAATACCTGAAGACAGCCTTCCTTATTATGATGCAGAAGTTCAAATTGGTGTTTTGGTATTCAAACCCAAAGTTACCCCTGAGCTCAAGCAACTTGCCCTTGATAAAATTAATGGCCTTCGCGACCGCGCCATGAAAGGCGAATCTTTTTCTACTCTCGCAAGTTTGTACTCCGAAGACCCGGGATCTGCAGAAAACGGAGGCGAACTCGGATTTGTAAATCGGGGAGAACTGGATCCCGAATTTGAAGCAGCAGCTTTTGCATTGAAAACTCCCGGTGAAATATCCCCGGTAATTGAATCTTCATTTGGATATCACATCATTCAGCTTATTGAAAGAAGAGGTGAACGCATTAATGTTCGGCACATCCTGATTATTCCTAAGACTACAACCTTTGATTTGGCAAAAGCAAAAGTTCGCGCTGATTCTGTAAGCCAAATGATTAATGAAGGAAAAATCTCTTTTGAAGATGCTGTTTCCAAATTTTCGGAAGATGAAAATTCTAAAAACAACGGAGGCATGCTAGTGAATAGCAGCAGTGGAAATACTTTTTTTACAATAAGCGATTTGGGTCAATACGATAAGTCATTAGTTTTCGTTACTGACTCAATGAGTGCCGGCAATTTTTCAAAACCTGAAATATTTAAAGGTGATGATGGAAAAATGTGTTATCGCATTGTCTATTTGAAATCAGAAACCAAAGCTCACCGCGGAAACCTGAAAGATGATTACGATAAGTTTCAATCAGTTGCCCTTCAGAATAAGCAGGCAGAAGTTTTTACCAAATGGGTGGAAGATAAAATTTCGCACAATTATGTTTTCGTTGACAGCGATTACACTAATTGTGATGTAATCAGTAAGTGGACAAAAAATCAGCAGAAACCATGATGCAATATAAATCAGATGCCGAAGCCATTGATGGGCTCGCCAGTCACTATAAGGAACTTAGAAACGAGATCAGTAAAATAATTGTAGGGCAGGAAGAAGTGGTTCGCCTTGTCATCTCTTCTGTAATGTGCGATGGACACAGTTTACTCGTTGGCGTTCCCGGCCTTGCAAAAACTCTTTTGATCAAAACAATTGCAGATGTTTTGGATCTGAGTTTTAAAAGAATCCAGTTTACTCCTGATTTAATGCCTAGCGATATCACCGGCTCAGAAATACTGAATGAGAAAAGAGAATTTCAATTTAACCGTGGACCCATTTTCGCCAACATCATTCTTGCAGATGAAATAAACAGAACTCCGCCTAAAACACAGGCTGCTCTGCTTGAAGCTATGCAAGAAAGAGTAGTTACATATGGCGGGCATGCGCACAGACTTGAACTTCCCTTTTTTGTTCTTGCTACACAAAACCCAATTGAACAGGAAGGCACCTATCCGCTCCCGGAAGCACAGCTCGACCGGTTCATGTTCAACATTCTTCTTACCTATCTCAGCTTTAGCGATGAAGTGCAAATGGTGAAAAACACAACTTCGAATCAAAGCATGTCGCTGAAAAAAATCATCAGCGGAAATGATATTCTGTTTTATCAAAACCTGATTCGGAAAATTCCGGTAGCTGAAAATGTTTTACAGTATGCCGTAAATCTGGTTCATAAAACCCGGCCCAATACCTCAGCAGCCACTGAAAAGGCAAATCAATATTTACAGTGGGGCGCCGGACCTAGGGCATCGCAATTCCTGGTACTTGGTGCAAAATGTAATGCTGCTCTCAACGGAAAATATTCGCCCGATATTGAAGATGTGAAAGCGATTGCCGCACCTGTACTTCGCCATCGCATCGTTCGCAACTACAAAGCCGAAGCCGAAGGAATAGAAACCGATGATATAGTGAAATCACTATTGTAACAAGCGAATTGCTAATAGTCCTCAGCTATTTAGTACTTACATTTTCATTTCTGAAATTGAAATGATTTCTTCACTTCCGTTTTAAAGAATAATTAAAAACAGATAACGAATAACCCTTCCCCAATGAGAATTCAATTCTGTGGTGCCGCGCGAACAGTTACCGGAAGTTCGCATCTTATTATTCTTAATAATGGATTCAAAATTCTGCTTGACTGTGGAATGTTTCAGGGACATGACGATAAAGATGAAAGCAATCAAAAATTTTTATTTCGACCTGAAGAAATTGATGTGATGATTCTGTCACATGCGCATATTGATCACACCGGCAGGATTCCCAAACTAGTAAAAGAGGGATTTAAAGGAAAAATAATTTGCACAAGCGCTACAAATGAATTGAGTTCTATCATGCTTTTAGACAGTGCTTTCATTCAGGAAAAAGATGCACAGTATCTGAGCAAGAAGCGAATAAAAAAAAATTTGCCCCCGGTTTCGCCTCTCTATTCAGTTGAAGAGGCAAAGAGTTCTTTGCAAAATTTTTTTTCAATACAATATGAACAATGGTTTCCGGTTAATGAAAATGTGCAAGTGCTATTGCGAGATAACGGACACATTCTCGGAAGCGGAAGCGTAAATCTGCGAATCAATGAAGATGGCCGCGAAATAAAAGTTGCTTTCACCGGTGACATAGGCCGTCCCAACCGGCCAATTCTGAAAGACCCGATCAGAATGGAGCAGTCAGATATTGTAATTAGCGAATCAACCTATGGAGGAAGAATTCATGAATCATTTCCTGACGATAAAGAACACCTCTTCGAAGTGATCAAGCGAACCTGTGTAGAACGCAAAGGGAAAATAATTATTCCGGCTTTCAGCATTGGGCGAACCCAGGAAATTGTTTATATGCTTGATCAGCTTCATCATGAAAAAAATCTCGATCCGATTCCTGTTTATGTAGATAGTCCGCTTTCTACAAATGCCACAAGCATTTATCGAAAGCACCCGGAGTGTTTCGATGAACAAATTTTTAATTACATAAAAAATGATCCCGATCCTTTTGGATTCAACAATCTGCATTACATCACCGAGGTAGAAGAATCAAAACGACTTAACACAACAACAGAAGCCAGCATTATTATATCAGCGTCCGGAATGGCAGAAGCTGGAAGAGTAGTACATCATATTTCCAATCACATGGAAAATCCAAACAATACAATTCTTATTGTTGGGTATTGTGCTGAAGGAAGTTTAGGTGCGCGAATAAGGAGCGGGGAAAAAGACTTTAAACTTTATGGTGAAGAAAAAAAATTGAAAGCACATGTTGAGTTGATGGATTCATTCAGTGCACATGGTGATCAAAAGGAAATGCTATCATTTCTTGATAACCTTGAACGCAGTCAGCTTCAGCGGCTATACTTAGTTCATGGTGATTATGAAGACGCGCAATTACCATTCAAAAAAATTCTTGAGGCCAATCGCTTTCAAAATATTTTCATACCGGAAAAAGGTACAACAGAGTCCTTCTGAAAAGTTATCCTCAACGATAATAATATTCATTTTAACGATAAATTTTAGCCGGTAATCTTTTTCATTTATGGTAGGATTGGCATCCGAATACTTTTGGCCCCTCCTAAAAACAAGTTTCATTATGAAAAAATTTTACACGCTCCTTCGCTTCAGTTTAATCCTGATCTTTTCGCTTACTCTTTTCAGTAAGAATTCTTCAGCTGCCTACACTTATAAGGGCACCAGAATTATTTCACTTGCCGGCGATACAGCCGGAACTTATGTGAGAATAGCTGTTCCTTCATTTAAAAGGTACTCATGTGGCGCCCCTATAGCAATCTATATGTTTGGTGGGTTTGGCGCTGACGGCATGCTTGGATCTTTATTCGATATAGCAAACTATGGATTTATTGTTATTCAATTTAATTATCCCGGAGGTGGAAAAGTTCCTTACAAAAGCGGAGGTACTTTTGATAACAGGGGCCCAAATTGTTTGAAAGCTGCTAAAGATGTTATGCGTTTTGCGATGGGCGAAATCACTGACCGTTATGGTAATTATTTAGATTATTATACAGGAACAAAAAATCCGCTTTACAATAACTTAGGACTTATTGGCGGTTCAAACGGAGGATGCCAGCAGTTAGTAACAATGGGATTGTATCCAAATGAACTGGCAAACATTGCCTGGATTTCATTTTTTGAAAGCCCGGTTGGAGAGGGAATGTTGAATGCTGATGCCGGAAAGCCATGGAACAAAACGGCGCCGGTTTACACAAATACTGCATACCAAGATTCAACAGGAGTTTATGATTGGAGCAAGCTTCGATTTGCTCCTGATACGCTTGCATATAAATTAAAGAAAGATGTTATCAAAGGACTTTTATATTTTGATTTGAATGGAAACAATACTTTTGAAAGAGGTATTGATTATGATTTGGTAGGAAGGTTCAATACACCATACAGCAAAAAATATTTCTATTCCAATCAAGTAACGATGAAAGCCTATGAGATGGGATACTATCCTCCTGCTAACATCTCTATCTATTTTGCTGATAGTACTCAGACAAAAAATTTCTGGTCTCTTAGAGATGGCGGAGATTTTATTGATGATTACCTTCAAGTAAATCCATCAATTAAGGTTATGTATTTGGCAAGAAGAGATTCTGATCATATTACATCAGCGCCAGACCATCCTGAAGTAATTAATGCATATCAAAAGTTTGCGCTCTCACCTACTGCTTGGTTCAAGTTGAATCCTGATCGTTCTTATCTTGAATATGTGACCGGAACTCTTATGCCAACAGCGCCTGATAATGATGCAAACGCTGTAATTAATCATGTAAATATCCGCACAATGGATTTGCCCGGCGAATTATTTACCTACAGGTATTACATACACTACGCTTCTACTTTAGAAATGGCTGACCGAACAATGAATAATGATTGGAGTCCAAATCTTCCGGGCCTACTTACTACTACTTGCCCTTCTGCCCGCGATGAAGATGCTGAAATAAATGATGATGCCCTTCTTTATCCGAATCCGGCAAATACTGAAATCAACATACAGATTAATGCAAATGCAGTTGGCACTGCTACCATTCGCATTTTTGATGCCTTGGGTAAAGAAGTGATGGCGCCTGTTTCGATGGAAGTTTCAAACATTTTTCATTTAGCTCCAATAGATATTTCGAACCTTAGTGCTGGCAATTACTTCGTGCGCATTGACGCACCGGGTTTTGTTCACACATTACAATTTACGAGGGAGTAATTCTTCCTTGTTTTTAGGTGGAAGAAGGGTGGATCGAAAGTTCCGCCCTTTTTCATTTTCCGGATTTCAATTTTGAAAAAGTTTTTATCCGTTCTAAAAACATTTTCAAAAGTTTTTTTCAGAATAAAACTTCTCCTTTCAAACCGCGCTTGTTTCAGAAAGGAACGAGGTTTTAAAATAATGAAAAAATTATTTTTACCCCATCAAATATTTTTTTATGTCAACCACTTTTTCTTCTTCCAGAAAAAATCTGCATGCTGCTACAGGTAATTCCATTTCGTGCAAAGGATGGATTCAGGAAGCCGCATTAAGAATGCTGCACAACAACCTTGACCCCGATGTGGCTGAGCGGCCGGAAGATTTAATTGTGTATGGCGGCACCGGAAAAGCTGCGCGCAACTGGGAAGCATTTGATCTAATTGTTAAAGCGCTGAAAGATTTAAACGAAGATGAAACTCTCTTGGTGCAAAGTGGAAAACCCGTTGGCATTCTTCCAACACATAAAGATGCACCTCGTGTAATTATTGCGAACTCCAACCTCGTTGGCAACTGGGCGAACTGGAATTATTTCCGTGAGCTGGAAGCAAAAGGTTTAATCATGTACGGACAAATGACTGCCGGCTCGTGGATTTACATAGGCTCACAGGGAATTGTGCAGGGTACTTACGAAACTTATCTCTCACTCGCATCAAAACATTTTAATGGTTCGCTGAAGGGAACCCTAAATGTAACTGCAGGTCTCGGCGGAATGGGCGGCGCACAACCACTCGCAATCACATTGAATGAAGGTGTGTGCCTCGCTGCGGAGATGGAAGAATGGCGCGCACAAAAAAGAATTGAGACAAAGTATCTCGACAAACTCACTCACAACATTGATGAAGGAATTGACTGGGCGCTTGAAGCAAAAGCAAAAGGCGAAGCAGTTTCTATTGCAGTGATTGGAAATGCGGTTGACTTGCTTAAGCGTTTGCTCGAAAGAAATATTTCAGTTGACACACTTACTGATCAAACCAGCGCGCACGATGAACTGATTGGATATTTTCCTTCAGGACTTACTGTGGGGCAAGCAAAAGTTCTTCGCGAAAAAAATCCTGCTGATTATATCGAGCGTTCACTCGATACAATGGCTGAACATGTGCGCCTGATGCTTGAACTGCAAAAGCGCGGTGCCATAACTTTCGACTACGGAAATAATTTGCGCGGACAAGCGCTAAAGCGCGGAGTGAAAAATGCTTTTGACTTTCCCGGGTTTGTGCCTGCTTACATACGCCCGCTTTTTTGCGAAGGCAAGGGACCTTTCCGTTGGGTGGCTCTGAGCGGCGACCCACAGGATATTTACACCACAGATGAAGCGCTCGCCAATCTTTTCCCGGAGAACAAGGGACTGCTGCGCTGGCTGAAAATGGCAAAAGAAAAAATTGCTTTCCAGGGATTGCCCGCGCGCATCTGCTGGCTCGGAATGGGAGAAAGAGAAAAAGCTGGTTTGCTTTTTAATGAACTCGTGCGCACCGGAAAAGTGAAAGCCCCGATTGTGATTGGTCGCGACCACCTCGATACCGGCTCTGTTGCTTCACCAAACAGAGAAACAGAAGCAATGATGGATGGCAGTGATGCAATTGCCGACTGGCCTATTCTTAATTCGCTTATTAATACTGCCGGAGGAGCCAGTTGGGTTTCACTGCATCATGGCGGTGGAGTTGGAATTGGTTACAGCATACACGCCGGAATGGTGATAGTGGCTGACGGAACTGACGATGCAGCAAGAAGATTAAAAAGAGTTTTGAATAACGACCCTGCAATGGGAGTAATACGACATGCCGATGCTGGTTATGATATTGCAAAAGACACTGCCCGCAAATTCAGATTGGATCTGAAGGAGAGGTTGAAGTAGAATCTGTTCTCTTCAATCTTTCTTATTTTTGTAATAGCATTATAACAAAATGAAAAATCAAATCACAAGAGATGGAATTGTAGCTTTTCTTAAAAGAGAAAAACCGATGCTGCATCAGAAATTTCATGTGAAAGAAATTGGTTTGTTCGGTTCGTTTGCGCGCGGTGAGGCGAATGAAAAAAGTGATATTGATTTTCTGGTGGTGATAGATGCCCCGCTCGAAAATTATAGGGCAAGTAAGGAAGGGCTGCATGATTACCTGAAAAATATTTTTAACCGAGAGGTTGATCTTGCTAACCCTCACTCACTGAAGCCGCATTATAAAAACAGAATATTAAGTCAGGCCATTTATACTTAATGAAGATGACCGAGCAAATGCCGAAGAAGTGCTTTATGCCATTGCACACATTGAAGAATATCTGAAAAATATTTCTTCGCTCGAAAACCTTTTGAATAATTCAATGGCTTACGATGCAGTGATGATGAATTTTATTGTGATAGGCGAAGCATGCAAACGCATGAGTGCAGAAACTAAAAATGCAAATCCGCAGATTGACTGGAAAGGAATAAACAGCTATCGCAATTTTATTGCTCACGAATATTTTGGAGTAGATGAAAACATTGTGTGGGCAGCTATCAAGATTGAGCTTCCCAAATTGAAGAAGGAGATTGTTTCAATCTTGAAATGAAAACGCTTCTCTTCATTATCTCCTACTTCTTCACAACACACTTTTGCTCTGCACAAGAATCCGGAGTTCTAATTGACTCCACCGTCTTCCACTGCAACTACAAAATTTCTTTTCTCGGAAACACAGTAGAGTATGGAGTGAAAATCAGTTACTCAACTGACAGAGGAAAGATTTCAAGCGACAGTTTTCTCATTGGAGACATGGGAAAATTCACCAATGATTCTCTCAGAAACAGAAGTGCAGATGAGGTAGTAGTTTTATCATGCGATGGAAAAGTGAAATATGAAATTGCCTCTGTATGGCTGCAATACTTTATTGTGAATGATGCCTCGGTTACTCCGCTCACTTACATTGCTGAGGGTGCAGTGGTGAATTTGAAAAAAGCTTTTGAGATTCACAATGAGTTTGAGAAGATCACCATTGTGCTGCAAGGAATTACGGAACCTCTTGAGCTCTACATTCTGATTGGTGTGGATCCAGAGAAATAATTTCATTGTCATTCAATTAATTTGTGCGGTATGTTTTAAGCATTCACAAGTCAATTTTCAACTTATGAAAAAATTAGTCCTTAATTCTGTAGCATCTGTTTTCCTTATCGTTGCAACAATGGGTTGCAAAAAATATCCGAAAGATGATAAGGGATCGCTGCTTCCTAAAAAAAGTTTACTCTGCAATAACTGGGGCCTTGAATCGGTAATTCAAATATCCGAACCATTTATAACAGGGGAATCAGTTTTGTATTTTGAATTGAATCAAACTTTTCAGTGGAGTACTTTGAGCCAATCTACCAGCGGTGCTATACTGGAGCAGGAAGATGAATATGAAGGAACATGGAAATTTTCAAATCATAAAAATGAATTGATTCTTGAGGCAACAGATACTTATGACCTAGTAGATAGTTCGTTTAATTACATTGGTCCATCTACAAAAAATGTTACACTCACTCTCGAAATCTTAAAACTCGATGGGAATGAATTTTGGTTTTCGTATGAAGGAAAGGAGTTTCATTATACACCAACCCCCTGACAAACGCATTTTCCCTGAAGGGGTTTGTTAAACTTTTCATGCTATTCAACTCTCTACAGTTTCTGTTATTCTTCGGTTGGGTTTTTTGCCTGTACTACTTGGTGCCGCATAAAGTTCGCTGGGTGTTGTTGCTTCTATGCAGCATTTATTTCTACATGTGCTGGAACATCAATTATGTATTCATCATTCTTGGCATCGCACTCATTGATTACGGTTGCGGAATTGTAGTTTCTAAAATCAGCGGGCAGCGCAACAAAAAAATATTTCTCATAACGAGTTTGTGCAGCAACCTGCTCATACTTTTTTTCTTTAAGTATTATCATTTTTTTCAATGGCATTTGAATGAAGCGATGAGCTCATCGTTTCTGCCTGTGCTCGATTTCATTCTGCCAATGGGAATTTCGTTTCATACTTTTCAAAGTATGGGTTACACCATTGATGTGTATCGCGGAAAAATTCCTGCTGAAAAAAATCCGCTACGGTTTATTTTATATGTTATGTTTTTTCCGCAAATGGTAGCAGGGCCAATTGAGCGTGGCGATAATTTAATTCCTGAGTTGAAGAAAAAAGTTTTTTGGAACACGAGTGAAATTGCAAACGGAGCACATCTCGCGTTGTGGGGTGTATTTAAAAAAGTAGTGCTCGCCGATAGATTAACAATGATGGTTGATCCGGTTTATCACGCGCCTCAGAATTTTTCTTCAGCACAATTGCTGTTCGCTACTTATGCATTTGCCCTTCAGATTTATTTCGACTTCAGCGGCTACACTGATATTGCAATTGGCATTGCGCGCATGTTGGGCATAAAACTGAATCTGAATTTCAATTCGCCTTACAAGGCTGATTCACTTCAAAACTTTTGGCAGCGATGGCACATTTCACTTTCATCGTGGTTTCGCGATTATGTTTATTTCCCATTGGGCGGAAATAAAAAAAGCGCCAACCGCAACAATTTGAATCTGCTCATTACTTTTTTGCTGAGCGGTTTCTGGCATGGCGCCAATTTCACTTTCATTATCTGGGGCGCGTGGCATGGCATCGGACTTATCACTGAAAAGTATCTGAAGAAAATATTTTCATTCACTCTGCCACGAATGACAAAAAGAATTTTTGTTTTTCATTTCGTGCTCGTCGGTTGGATTTGGTTTCGTGCTCAATCAATGCACGATGCGGTGTCGGTTTTCAAAAGAATTTTTTCTTTTGATTTTTCATCGGGTACAATTTCAGAAATGTATTGGACTGAAATTGTTTTTGCATTTGCGATCTCTTCTCTTGTTCTGCTTCTCGAATTCAAAAACATAAAACCAGAAATTATTTCGTCGCGAAAAGGAAAATGGATTTACAGTTCAGCCATGCTTGCAGGTATTTATCTCTTCGGTGTTTTTCATCTGAAACAATTTCTCTATTTCCAATTTTGAAAATGAAAATCATCCGTTACATTTTTCTGTCTCTTGGTTTTCTTTTTTGCGGAAGCGTGTACTTCCTTACCGAATCTGCCCGGTTTAAAGAATGGTTTGGAAATGTAAAACCCGACAATGGTGCTTTTGGCACCGATCG
>DMRR01000199.1 GCA_003455275.1 Bacteroidota bacterium
AATGCGGATTTATTAATTGACCAGGCAAAAAAATTTCTTCCGGCCACAGTTGTAATTGGTGATAAATCAAAAAGTGAATATGTAAAAAACGCATTGCAGAATTTTCCTGTAAAGGTTTTTTCAGGAAGTGAATCGGTCGAACAGTGTGTTCGGAATGAAAATATAAATATTGTATTGACAGCAATGGTCGGCTTTGCAGGATTGAAATCAACTGTTGCTGCTATCAAAGCGAAAAAAAATATTGCTTTAGCAAATAAAGAAACACTGGTGGTGGCCGGAGATTTAATTACCAAACTTGCACGCGAGAATGGAGTAAATATTTATCCGGTTGACTCGGAGCACAGCGCCATTTTTCAATGCCTGCTTGGTGAATGGCACAATAAGATTGAGAAAATAATTCTCACCGCTTCCGGCGGTCCGTTCAGAGGAAAAAAAACAGAAGAACTTCAGTACATAAAAAAAGAACAGGCGCTCAGGCATCCGAACTGGAATATGGGTGCGAAGATCACGATTGACTCAGCTACGCTTATGAATAAAGGCCTTGAAGTGATAGAAGCAAAATGGTTATTCGGATTAAATCCAAATCAGATTGAAGTAATTGTTCATCCGCAAAGCATTATTCACAGCATCGTTCAGTTTCAGGATGGAAGCATGAAAGCACAACTCGGTTTGCCCGATATGAAACTTCCGATTCAGTTTGCGCTCGGTTATCCGGATAGATTGAAATCAGATTTTCCAAGATTCGATTTCAAGAATTTTTCGTCATTCACATTTGAGCAGCCCGATTTGAAAACTTTCCGCTCGCTGCAAATTGCCTTTGATGCCATGGCAAAAGGTGGAAACGCACCGTGCATCATGAATGCAGCAAACGAAATTGCAGTGGCAGCTTTTCTTCAGGATAAAATTTCTTTCCTTCAGATACCGGTGTTAGTTGAAAGAAGTATTTCTGAAATGAAATTTATTTCCAACCCAACTTTCGAAGATTATCTACACTGTGATTCTGACACCCGCACATTTGCTTCACAGCAAATTCAAAAAGGATTGTAGTTATTTGCCGCTGAATTTTTAATCTTCAATCTTTAATTCATATAAATGATCGTCTTAATAAAAACTGTCCAACTCATTCTCAGTTTATCCATACTTGTTCTCATTCATGAATTCGGGCACTTTATTACCGCGCGTTGGTTCAAAACCAAGGTAGAAAAATTCTACTTGTTTTTCGACCCGTGGTTTGCACTTTTTAAATTCAGAAAAGGAGAAACAGAATATGGAGTCGGTTGGCTTCCGCTGGGCGGCTATGTGAAAATTGCCGGAATGATTGATGAGAGCATGGACAAAGAGCAAATGAAGCAACCACCACAGCCATGGGAATTCAGAAGCAAACCCGCATGGCAGCGGCTCATCATTATGCTTGGCGGAATTATCATGAACATGATACTCGCAATTTTTATTTACTCAATGATTCTTTTTGCATGGGGCGAAGAATATATACCGAATGCAAATCTTCAATATGGAATTGCCGTTGACAGCACCGCCATGCATCTTGGATTACAAAGTGGTGATCATATATTATCAGTTGGAGGAAAACCAATTGAACAGTACACAGATGTATTTGCCAGGGTGATGTTTGATGGTGAGCGAATTATTGAAGTAGAACGCGCAGGAGAAAAAGTTGATATAAAAGTTGAAGACAGCTCACTTAAATATATTTTGAATGCTGATAAGGCAAGTTTCATTGAACCGCGAACACTTTTTTTTATCGACTCTCTTCCTGAGAATTCACCGGCGGGAAATGCAGGTATCAAAGCAAAAGATCAGCTGATTGCGCTTGACTCGATACCGGCTTTGTTTTGGGATCAGGCTGTTCCCTATATCGTTTCACACAAAGGAAAAACTGTTGCAGTTACATTGTTGCGTAGCGGCGATACATTGAAACTTCCTGTAAAAATTTCTGAAGATGGAACACTTGGCGTTTATCGTGTGCTCCCGGATAAACTTTATCAATCTAAAAAAATTGCTTATGGTTTCTGGGCTTCTATTCCAGCCGGCTGGAACAAGACCTGGGAAAAACTAGCTGACTATGTAAAACAATTCCGTTTAATATTCAATAGAAAAACAGAAGGATACAAGCACCTCGGTGGTTTCATCAGCATTGGAAAAATCATGACACCGACATGGGACTGGCAATCTTTCTGGAACATCACGGCATTTCTTTCACTCGCACTTGCGTTTATGAATCTGCTTCCAATTCCGGCTCTCGATGGCGGTCATGTTCTTTTCACTTTGGTTGAAATGATCACCGGCAGAAAACCGAGCGACAAATTTTTAGAATATGCGCAAGTAGTTGGAATGGTGATTTTGCTCTCGCTGATGGTGTATGCAAATGGAAATGACATCATCAAACTTTTTAAGTGAGTAGTTATTAGCTTATGGTTATCCGTTATTAGTAATTCAGCTTGTATTTACAAATAACTATTTACAGATAACGAATAACTTTTCTGAACCTTGTCTGCGCAATCGTGGCAATTATTTTTGCGCCCGAAAT
>DMRR01000157.1:0-2660 GCA_003455275.1 Bacteroidota bacterium
TTGTGCTTTTAAAATTCAGTAATCCGCAGAATGAATTTTTTTTTTCGCGCTCATATTATTAGTAGAAAACTTCGGACTTCGGTCTTCGGTTTCCTGTCATTAATAATAATTTCTTCCTGCAAAAAAGATAAAGGCAACGATCCCATTCCACCTGTGAGCACAACACCGGTGCTTGAATTGGTGAGTGTTTCTCCTTCTAGTGTTCATCAGTTAAGCGACTCAATAACTTTTCTAATTAAATACACTGACGGCGACGGCGATTTGGGGTATGAATCAGCAGATTCCATGAGTTTGTATCTCACCGACACGCGCTTTCCACTCACCATGGATTATCACATTCAGCCGCTGAGTCCAGTGGGAACAAGTATTTCAATCACCGGAAATTTATCCGTTGTTCTTCATAACACTATTCTGAAAAATTCTTCTTCCACTTCAGAGAGTGCAGTTTTCGAAATAAAAATGCGCGACCGTTCCGGTCATATAAGCAACACACTAACTTGTCCTGCTATTACTGTGCTACCTTAATTCTAATTTCTCTGTGTTCTTAGTGTCTCCGTGTTAAAGAAATCCTGCCTACTGATAACTGTTAACTGCCAACTTGTATTTTTATGTTTGCGCTCATGAGTGCTATCTATCAAACCAACTTTCAGTTTCCGAAGCAAACAAAATTTTACCGCGGCAAGGTGCGCGATGTTTACACGATAGACGATAGGTATCTCGTGATGATTGCCAGCGACCGCATCTCTGCTTTTGATGTGGTGCTTCCGAAACCAATTCCTTACAAAGGGCAAGTGCTCAACCAGGTGGCTACGCATTTTCTTAATCTCACGAAAAATATTGTCCCAAACTGGATGGTTGATTCTCCTGACCCGAATGTTACAGTGGGAAGAATGTGCGAGCCATTTAAAGTGGAAATGGTGATTCGCGGATACATGAGCGGGCACGCCGCACGCGAATACAATGCAGGCAGACGCACGCTTTCAGGAGTTGCGATGCCGGAGGGCATGAAGGAGAACGATAAATTTCCTGAACCGATTATTACACCTACTACGAAAGCAGATGCTGGGCACGACCTGGATATTTCGAAAGAAGAGATTCTGAAAATGGGATTAGTAAGCGCTGAAGATTATGCCACGCTTGAACTTTACACGCGCTCGCTTTTTAAATTCGGAAGTGAGGAAGCAAACAGCAAGGGACTGATTCTCGTGGACACGAAGTATGAGTTCGGTAAAGCCGACGGAAAAATTTTTCTTATTGATGAAATTCATACGCCCGACAGCAGCCGTTATTTTTATTACGATGGTTACGAGGAGCGCCAGAAAAAAGGTGAGCCGCAAAAACAACTCTCCAAAGAGTTTGTGCGGCAGTGGCTGATTGAAAATAATTTTATGGGGAAAGAAGGACAGCAACCTCCGGCGATGAATGATGATTTCATCCGAACAGTTACGCAGCGCTACATTGAACTCTATGAAAAAGTAACTGGAAAAAAATTTGAACCCGCCAGTAACTCCAACCCCGATGAGCGAATAGAAAAAAATGTGAGAGAGTGGATTGAGAGGAATGTGTGACCTCGTAAGGCGATGATGAATCTCAGTATTCTTTTTGCTCCGAACTCTTACTTTTGAAATCTCTCCCGTTCGAACGGGACAAAAATCTAAACCCAAAATGGAAACCCTAACCAAGCCAACCACTTCAACAGAAAAAGATTTTCTTCCGCTCAACGGAACCGACCACATCGAATTTTATGTAGGCAATGCCAAGCAGAGTTCTTACTACTACCGCTCGGCATTTGGTTTTCAGCCGCTCGCTTACTGCGGACCCGAAACCGGAGTGCGCGATCGTGCGAGTTATGTGTTGCGTCAGAATAAAATCACGCTCGTGCTCACCACACCGCTGCATCCGGGAAATGAAATTTCGCAGCATATAGAAAAACACGGCGACGGAGTAAAGGTGCTTGCGCTCTGGGTGGATGATGCTTACAAATCATTTGAAGAAACTACAAGTCGCGGTGCGATTCCATACATGCAACCGAAAACCATGAAAGATGATAATGGCGAAGTGCGCATGTCGGGAATCAAATTGTATGGCGATACAGTTCATGTTTTTGTAGAGCGAAAAAATTACAAGGGAATTTTTCTTCCCGGTTTTCGTGAATGGAAATCTTCATTCGAAACAAAACCAGTCGGATTGAAACATGTGGACCACTGTGTAGGAAATGTGGGTTGGGGCGAAATGAATACCTGGGTGAGTTTCTACGAGCGCGTGATGGGTTTTAGAAATATTCTTTCGTTTGATGACAAGGACATCAGCACAGAATATTCTGCGCTCATGAGTAAAGTGATGAGCAATGGAAATGGATATGTGAAGTTTCCGATTAACGAACCGGCAGAAGGAAAAAAGAAATCACAGATAGAAGAGTATCTTGAATTCTATCACTCGCAAGGTGTGCAGCATGTGGCAATGGCAACTGATAATATCATTGACACCGTAACTGAATTGCGCCGACGCGGAGTTGAGTTTTTGGAAGTGCCCGATTCATATTATGAAGAATTGATTAATCGCGTTGGAAGCATTGACGAAGATGTGGCAATACTTCGCTCGCTCCGGATTCTTGTTGACCGTGATGATGAAGGATACTTGTTGCAACTCTTCACCAAGCC
>DMRR01000157.1:3011-3289 GCA_003455275.1 Bacteroidota bacterium
GGAAATTTCAAAGCCCTGTTTGAATCCATTGAACGCGAGCAAGAGCTGAGAGGAAATTTGTAATTAACTAAAAGCAAAATCAAAAACACACACGATGTTAAGTGCTTCAACAAAAAATTTATTGGATAAGAAAAATCATCCTTCATCCCTCATCCTTCATCTGCCTCTGATTATTCTTCTGCTTTTCTCTGTCCGCATTGACGCGCAAACTTCAACTGTTCTGGAAGATCGTCTCTGTAAAAGCTGGGGCTTGGTAAAAATTGAAGACGGAACCAAAA
>DMRR01000140.1:0-149 GCA_003455275.1 Bacteroidota bacterium
GATAAACATTTCCGTTTCCGCAATCGTGTTTGGTTTTTAAATCCGATGGATGCGCACCGCGATTGTAAGAAGTGCAGTGGTAAAGTAGTCTTATGGATGCGCGGCGAAGAAATTTATCGTGTAACAGGTCGCAAAGACCAATACAATGA
>DMRR01000140.1:543-3425 GCA_003455275.1 Bacteroidota bacterium
ATCTGTCATCAATGCCAATCACTATGAAGAAGGAACCAAGCCGCTTCCGAAAGAACTTTTCCCGAAACTGAATAATGAGAAATGGGAAACCATTTAATACAATTTTTGATTTGAGATTTTTGATATAACACAATGGACTTACTCTTAAACTTCCTCCCCGCCATCATCATCATCGTTGTGATGTTTGGTATTACTATGATTGCAGCATTGTATTCAACTTATGGTGAACGAAAAGTTGCTGCTTACCTGCAAGACCGTCACGGTCCAAATCGCGCCGGTCCCGGCGGACTGTTACAGCCGCTTGCTGACGGAGTCAAAATGTTTTTGAAAGAAGAAATCATTCCTGTTGCATCCAACAAATTTCTTTTCATACTCGGTCCATCCATCGCAATGACATGCGCATTGATGACGGGAGTTGTTTTACCGTGGGGAGATAAATTCACTTTGTTCGGAAGAACATTTAATCTGCAAGCAACCGATTTAAATATCGGAGTGCTGTATGTGTTCGCAGTGGTTTCAGTTTCTGTTTACGGAATCATGATTGGCGGTTGGGCATCGAATAATAAATGGTCGCTGATGGGAGCCATTCGAGCTTCATCGCAAATCATCAGCTACGAATTGTCAATGGGATTAAGCATCATCGCATTGCTGATGGTGACAGGCACTTTGAGTTTTCGCGAGATAGTGTTACAGCAACACGGCGGAATTCTTCATTGGAATTTTATTGCACAACCGCTTGGATTTTTAATTTTTCTTATCTGCGCTTTTGCAGAGTGTAACAGAGCTCCATTTGATTTGGCTGAATGTGAAACCGAATTGGTCGGTGGTTATCACACGGAATACTCCTCCATGAAACTCGGATTCTTTTTGTTCGCTGAATATATCAACATGTTCATCTCATCAGCAGTGATGTCGGCATTGTTCTTCGGGGGTTTCAATTTTCCGGGAATGGATTTTCTTGCAGAGAAAGGTTTGGATGCAAACTGGATTACACTCATTGGAACTGCAGGATACTTCCTGAAAATAATTTTCTTCATTTTCTTTTTCATGTGGGTGCGCTGGACCATTCCACGGTTTCGTTACGACCAACTCATGAATCTCGGTTGGAAAAGTTTAATCCCAATCGCACTGTTAAACCTTGCTATAACAGCCGCAGTAATGGTTATTCGTCACTCAAATAATTTTGGATTTTAAAGTTTTGATTTTAGAATTTTTTTTAATAATGATTTTGGAAAATGTAACTACTAATGAACTAATGAACCAATAAACGATTCATGCAAACAACATCCTTCTCGAATAGAAAAAAAGTTCTCGAACAAAAGCCCATGACTTTTATGGAGCGGATTTATTTACCCGCGATTGTAAAAGGAATGAGCATTACCATTTCTCACTTCTTTAAAAAGAAAGCAACCATAAAATATCCTGAACAAAAAAGAACAGTGAGTTCAGTGTATCGCGGCTTACACATTTTGCGCAGAGATGAAAATGGTGCTGAGCGCTGCACTGCCTGTGGTTTGTGCGCGCTTGCTTGCCCTGCTGAAGCAATCACCATGGAAGCTGCTGAAAGAAAACCCGGAGAAGAATCGCTTTACCGCGAGGAGAAATATGCAAGCAAGTATGAAATCAATATGCTACGCTGCATCTTCTGCGGTTTCTGCGAAGAAGCCTGCCCGAAGGCAGCAGTTTTTCTGGAAGAAGATTTTGCAGTGGCAAATTACAGTCGCGACACTTTCATCTACGGAAAAGATCGCTTGGTTGAAAAACCAAAAGTAGGAACAAAAGCTTTTGATATTGTGAAAGTGGGAAGAACAAGAGAACTGAACTAAATTCAAAAATCAAATTTCAAAAATCAAAGAAGATAAATGCTGCAATCACTTTTTTATTTCCTCTCATTCACTTCCATCTTTCTTGCGTGCATGGTTGTGTTTGCAAAAAATCCGGTGCATAGTGTGCTTTATCTCATTCTTACTTTCTTCACTATTGCCGGTCACTATTTAATTCTGAATGCGCAGTTTTTGGCGTTGGTGCATGTGGTCGTTTATGCAGGAGCAATCATGGTGTTGTTCCTGTTTGTGATTATGCTTTTAAATCTGAATGCAGAAACAGAACCGCGTCAATCCATGCTCATGAAATTTGCAGGAACCATTGCAGGCGGATGTTTAATGCTGGTGCTGATTGCGGTTTTCTCTAAAGCAAACGCTCTTCCGGCGGCGCATGAAGTGAATTCACAAATTGGTTTAATAAAAAATCTCGGCAAAATTCTTTACACCGATTACATCATGCCGTTTGAAGTAGCAAGCATTTTGTTTTTGATTGCGATGATTGGTGCTGTGATATTGGCTAAGCGCGAACCAAAAGCTGCGATTTAAGATTTTAGAATTTTGATTTAAGAATATTTTTGATTGATGATTTTCACCTTTCACTTTTGACATTTCACAATGAACAGCATTTTCCAAACCGTTCCGATTCAGCACTACATCATTCTCTCTGCAATTTTATTTTCAATAGGAGTGATTGGTGTGCTTACCCGCCGCAATGCAATTATCATTTTCATGTCTGTTGAAATCATGCTCAACTCAGTGAATCTTTTGCTCGCTGCTTTCTCCACTTATCACAATGATGCTGCAGGACAAATTTTTGTATTCTTCATTATGGCTGTTGCCGCAGCGGAAGTTGCAGTTGGTCTCGCCATCATCGTAATGATCTATCGTAACATTCACACCATAGATATAAATGAGTTGAATAAACTCAAGGGATAATTTTTGATTTTAAAATTTTGATTTAAGATTATACTTTAAATTAACAGTTATGATTGAATTGACTGAAAGAAAAAAGATCATTCAGGTAAAAAATCTTTTGAAACAATACGGCGATTTCACTGC
>DMRR01000140.1:3774-8673 GCA_003455275.1 Bacteroidota bacterium
CTTGAAATCATTGAAACACTTCGAGAAAAATCTTCTGGAGAAGTATTAGTAGATGGAATGTCAGTGGACACGCATCAAGACGAAATAAAAAAAATAATCGGTGTGCAATTGCAGGCAGCCGGTTACTACCCAAGTTTAAATTTGAATGAGCTGCTCAATCTGTTCAGCGGACTTTACAATGTTGAGATTGATAAAATGGAAACGCTGAAATCAGTTGGCCTCGAAGACAAAGCAAAATCGAAGTACAAAGAATTAAGCGGAGGACAAAAGCAGCGTTTCAGCATTACAACAACATTGATCAACAATCCGAAAATTGTTTTCTTGGATGAACCAACTACAGGTCTTGATCCACAGGCAAGAAGAAATCTCTGGGATTTGATTCGGAGTATTCGTGACAGAGGTACCACGGTAGTTATAACCACACATTATATGGATGAAGCGGAACAACTTTGCGACCGCGTGGCAATTGTTGAATCAGGGAAAATTATTTCACTAAACACTCCAGATGCTTTGATAGATGAATTGTTGGCAACCGGCTTCACCAAACAAAAAGATGTAAAGGGCGCAAACCTTGAAGATGTTTTTATTCAACTCACAGGGCATGAATGGCGAGATGAGTGAGAATGTTGGAACTTGGATGTTTGATTTTGGAAGTGATAAATACAAACTCCGAAAAGATTTTTCATGACACCTGAAGATTTGAAGAAACGAACGCAGCAATTTGGAATTGATGTTATCAAAATGGTTCGTCAATTTCCCAAGACAATAGATGCTTTTGAAATTGGCAAACAGATCATCCGATCATCTTGTTCTGTTGGAGCAAATTATCGCTCATCAAGAAGAGCAAGATCTTCGGCAGAATTTATTTCTAAGTTGAAAGTTTCAGAAGAGGAAGCTGATGAATCAATTTTCTGGCTTGAAATAATTAAAGCTGTTGATCTTGATTCAAAATCTGTTGACGGTCTTTTGAAGGAAGCAGATGAACTCACTTCCATTCTTACTTCATCCGGGAAAACTGCAAAGCAGAATTTAGAAAAAAGAAACGCTAAGAAATAATTCTACCAGATTACAAGAGTTGCTTAAATCAAAGATCAAAAATCCAACTTCCAAGATATGAAAAAATATAATCAGATAAGAGCAATGCTCTCAATTACTAGAGCAAGTTTTAGGAGCACAACAAGAAGCCCAAGTGCTGTAGTGTTTTCACTTTTGTTCCCGCTCATTTTTATTCTTGTTTTTGGATTCATAGGAAACAACAGCGGAGTGCATGTTCATGTTGCACTGGATAATTCAAGCGATACTATGAATACTATCTACGCTTCGATGAAACAGAATCCAACAATCAGATTTTATAATGAAAATGATTCGGAGCAGGTAAAAGAATTAAAACAAGGAGACCTTGATGCAATTGCACATATCGAAAAAGATTCGGCGGGATATGTAGTGAGTATTAAGACTTCAGATGTGTCAGTTCAGAATGGTCAGTTAGTAAAAGGACTAATTAATCAAATCATCGGGCAGCAGAACATGGAAGCAATGAAGCAAATTATCACTTCAAATATTGCAGGAGTTATGCCTCATTTTGATATGCCTTTCAGAATGAAAGACCAGCCCGTGATTCATGGACGCGAATACAAAACGATTGATTTTATTCTTCCCGGTCAGCTGGGATTTTCATTGCTGAGCACCGGTGTTTTCGGAACTGCTTTTGTGTTTTTGAACTTGAGGCAAACACTTGTTATTAAAAGATTTTTTGCGACACCAATTAAGCGACCCTACATAGTTGTAGGAGAAGCGCTGAGCAGAATTGTTTTTGGATTGATTGGAGCCGCGTTTATTCTTTCAATCGGTCACTTTGCGTTTGGATTTACCTTGATTCATGGCTTCACAACATTTCTTACTTTGATGCTACTAGCGGCATTAGGATTAATCATATTTATGGGATTTGGTTTCGTTGTAAGCGGGCTTGCAAAAAATGAAGGAGCGGTTCCGCCACTTGCAAACATCATTACTCTTCCTCAATTCCTATTGTCCGGAACTTTTTTTTCTACAAGCAATTTTCCTTCATGGCTTCAGCCAATCAGCAAAGCACTTCCGCTTACTTATCTGAACGAAGCAATGAGAAAAGTTTCTTTTGAAGGAGCCGGATTTTCAGGAATCAGCTACGACTTGTTAATACTTGGAATCTGGGGAGTTATTGTTTATGCCCTTGCTACCAAACTTTTCAGATGGGAGTAATGTTTTTTGGTGGCGTTGGTTACCGAAAACAAAATTGAAATTCATACAAAAGGCAGAATTAACAAATTTGTAATTATGGAAAATGCAGCTGTGTTTAGTAAGAAACAATCATTGTGGGCGTTGATACCTTTTATTAGTTTGACACTAATTATATTTTCATCAATTACTTTATATTTCCGATATATCAGAACTGATTCAGCTAATTACGGAGCAATAAATGTTTACAATCAACAACTTTCATCATTGCGTGATATGTCGCAAAGCGGAATAAACATTCAGCGGTTCTCTAATAATTTACTTGTTTATTGGGGAGACTCAACAGAAATTAATTGGAATCAAAAGAAAATATCAGATTGCAGAACTCAGTTTTCAGAATCAATAAATAAGTATTCACTACTTGATACTTCTTCCTCTTCAATAAAAGACAGTCTTTTAGCTTTAGGAAATTATTTCCTTTATACCAATCAAACCTATCTACAAAAAATTGCCGCCAAGGATAGTTCGAATGCATACTTATACCGAATTCAGGTATCAAGACCGATAATAGAAAAATTCCTCACACTTAATCAGACTTATTCTAATACCCTGTCGAGCCAAATTGCAACAATTAGTTCTTCGAATAGAAGTGTTTACTCGCACTATGAATTTTGGCTATTGGTTGCAGGTATTTTACCCTTCATCGTTATTTATCTGATTGTTGCAAAAAGTTTTTTAGAAATAATTATTTGGGAAATTATTTTCTAAAGAACAATAGTTTTTTTTCTGATGTTTTCAATATTGCCTCAGGACAATTCATTCGTTATTTATTTTCAACTGAAAAATCTTTTTCAACAGGCTAGAAAAGGAAACATTACTAAAGTATCAATCCAACACTCAAGCATTATAGTCCGGTTATTCTGATTGCGGTTTACCACAGACAGATAGTTGTATTTCTCTTTCATCTTTGCTGACATGAGCGACAAAACAATCGAAAGGAACAATAAGCAAATCAGTATGCGGACCGCATATCTTTTTATGCATGTTTCAATATTCCTCTGGGGGTTTACTGGCATTTTTGGACGGGCAATTGAATTGAAAGAGTTAGTGCTCGTTTGGTATCGTCTCATTTTCACAGTAATATTTCTGTTGCTCATTAATCAATTTTCGAAGAGAATAAAAAAACTTTCATGGGCAGAACTAAAACGGATTGTTCCAGTTGGCTTTTTGGTTGCAGTTCATTGGGTTTTGTTTTATGGAAGCATAAAATATTCAAACATTTCCATTGGATTGAGTTGCCTTAGCACCATTGCTGTTTTCACCTCTTTTCTTGAACCAATAATTAATAAATCAGAACACAATTGGAAGGAATTTGTTTTCGCATTATTTGCAACGATTGGTATGTACATGATTTTTCAGGTGCAGGAGTTTCAGCGCACAGGTATTATTCTCGGTATAGGATCAGCGGTGGTTGGTTCTTATTTCACCATTCTTAATGCACGGCTTGTAAAGGATTTTCCGAGCGAGACAGTGACTTTTTATGAATTGAGTAGCGGATTATTTTTTATTACTATCGCCCTGCCGTTTTATCTTTTGTTATTTCCGGCTGCTAAGATTATTCCATCGGTCAAGGATGTTGAGATGCTGACAGCCTTCAGCATTTTATGTACAGTAATTCCATTTAATCTTTCTCTCAAATCTCTGCAAAAAATTTCGGCCTATACTTCTAATCTTTACATCAACCTTGAACCTATTTACGGAATTCTTGCCGCGTTTATTTTTTTTCATGAACAAAATGAACTGAAGCCCGGCTTCTATATCGGTTCCGGAATTATTTTATTTTCAGTTATAATTTATACTGTGATCAGGCACCGCAATCAGTTACTGAAAGTAGCAAGCAGTGCGAGGAAAAGATTCAGAAGTTGATTTGAAAATCCACTTTCTGTGTCAGGATTTTTTTATGATAAAAATTTCTTGCTAAAACCTCGGGCAATAAATTTTTTTCTTATGAAACCCTGAAATGTTTCCGGTATATATAACTGAAATCTCAGGTCCGCCTTTAGCGTGGCTTACTTCTGCCAGCCGGCTGAAATTAAAATCATAACTGATACCCATTGAAAAACGATTGAGGTCCATTTTGGTCATAAAAACAAATGCATCGTTCCACCTCATAAATGCACCGAGATAAATTCCATAATCATTCAGATAGTTATAGTTGAGACTGTATCGTTCCAGGAAACCAAAAACAATTTCGCGGAATTTTCCCTGCTGCGATAACATCATTTTCGGATAGAATGCAAGCTTATTTCCCATACCAAGGTTAGCGCCTGCATTGAAAACATACTTTCTAAAAATCCGGGAATCAGGTTCGTTATTAAAAGTTAATCTCGGTTTAAAAAGATGGTAGCATGCGAATCCCATTGTGAAGTTGTTGCTCTTGTCAGCAAGATAATTGTATTCAATACCGGTTGAAAGATCAAAGTAATCATCAGAGTGCAGATCAAAATTTTCGGTAAAAGTTCCACCATCAAATTGTTCGTCCCACCGCAGATTATCGAAGTTAACAGAGGTAAGAGAATAGGTTCCTATGAATCCAATTCCAATAAATTTATTTCCGAATTTACCTATTGCTTTATTGACTGAACCGCAAAGGTTGATCTGCGTAGTGTTCAGTTGCCCGTCGCC
>DMRR01000271.1 GCA_003455275.1 Bacteroidota bacterium
AAAAAAAGGAATAAAATCAAACTGATCTTCTTCTCACTTTCAATATCAATTGTTCTTAAATTTGGTTTATTAAAAAATTCACCATGAAAAAAATTTTCTCAATTGCACTTGTATTATTCTCCGCCACCCTTTTTGCACAACCCACACTAACACACACAATTGTTCCCTCGATTGGTAATACTGTTCAAACATTTCAATCAGATACCAATTTTACTGAAGGCCCTTCCGGAGCCAATCAAACCTGGGATTTCTCATCTTTTACCAATACAGGAAATTATTCTTCTGTTTATGTTAACCCTTCAACCACCAGCTACATTGATTCTATTTCAGGTTCAAACCTTGCAGCCACTACACCCGGTTCAACTTCTTATTTTAATTCAACCAATTCAGTTCTTGAGTTATTAGGGCTGGGCACAACAGCTTATGTAATAATATACAGCGATCCTTCTACTTTCTTTTCATTTCCATTAACCTACAATTCTTCTTCAAGTGATAACAATGCAGGCCACTATGTTTACGGAGGCGGAACTATTTATAATACCAGAACAGGAACCACACAGTTAGACGGAGATGCCTACGGAACAGTGATAACTCCAATGGGAACTTTTACAAATGTGCTTCGTGTAAAATTTGTTCAGCAGACTACAGATGTTACAAGTTTCTCTACATCACATTCAACCGTTACTTCCTATTCATGGTATTCTCCATCTTACAACAATGCCATTGCGCAAATCAATTATACTGTGGGAGATGTGGGAGGCAGTCCATACAGTTTTAAAACAGTAAACTATGGCAACATAACTCCGTCGGCTATTTATAACATCAATAACCTGAGTGAAGATTTTTTTATTGCAGATTTGAATAACAATGAATACAATCTTCAGCTTCGTAATGGAGGAAATATTAAATCAGTTCAGATTTATGATGTGCAAGGCAGAATGATTTCTGATTTTAAGTGCAACTCTGAAAATGTGTTAATTGACTTAAAAGATTATTCAGAAGGTCTATACATCGTTCGGCTGCTTGATAGCAATAATCAGTTTTATCAAACAAAGCTTTTGCATTAATAATTTAGAATGAAGAAGTCTGAAAGACAATGCAGTTATTGCATCTGACGGAAATACTCTAACCATGGCCCCATTTCACCCTTGTATTGCTTTGCCATAACTCTTGCAATCTGTGCTTAATGTGTGAGATCGTGAATAACATAGGTTGAAAGTAATTGCCTCAGGGTTACTTCTCCGAATTTTGGATGAATACCTTTTTTGTTGAGCATGCCTTCTGTAATATCAAGAGATTTCAGCAGTGCAATATTTTCTGCCCGGGCTTCGGCAAATTCATTTAATAATTGTTGTAATGATTTTCCTTTGCTCTCCTCATACATAGCAAACCGGTCATAGGTATCAAATGTTCTGGTGGTTCCTTCATTAATTATAATCATTGTCCTGGCCATCCAATCAGTCCGCTCTCCGTGAAGCAGGTGGCCGGTTACATCGTAGGCAGAAAAAGTATCGGGGCCTTCATTGTTTAGCGTCCATTCATCTGAAATGTCATGTAGAAGTGTTTGTAATACCCGAGGTGTCCGTTCAAGTATTTCAAAAGATTTTTCAAGTGAAAAAATCATGATGCCTGTTGATTAATCAATTCATTATTGCAATAGCGACTAATTAGGATTCCGAATATGGTATCAGATCCGCTGAAAATATTATTCGCTTCCTGAACAAAATGGTTAAGTGGTCTTCCCTTCATTTCTGCAATTACCAAATTGTGCAATAACTCAAATCCCTCAGCATATTTAGGAACTTCCTTACTTTTCTTTTTCTCCCGAACAAATTTTAAAGCGCGAACGATGATTGATTTTGCAAACTTCAAATCTCCATTAAGGATAAAATAGATTATCTCCAACATGCGGGTATCCAGGTCATGTATTAAAAAAAACTTTTTATTTAAATTATTTCGGACTATTTGTAAATAATCAAATGCACTTTGCGAATCGCCAAGAAGCAGATAATACTTAGTGTAGACGATTGCTGCAATTTGAACTGCATCTGGTTCACCGGTATCCAGAAAGCGTTTCAAATGTTTTGAAAGAATCTCATATGCATCATCCATTCTTCCTGTAATCATATAAACTTCAGTCAGCCGCATCAACAGGTGCGGATGATTTAAGAAAAAAACATTTTTATCCCGGATATTATCCTCAAATATATTGACTGACTCTTCGAATCGGTTAGTAAAATATAGAGAAGAGGCGGCCATTCCACAAACGCTGTTAGCGAAATCTACAGGCAAAAGTTTGAGCCGTTCTTTGTCTTTGTAAAGGGATGAAAAAAGTTTTTCCGCTTCATAGTAATCAAGCTTTACCATGTAAGAATGCACTGCGCGTATAAAATGTTCAAATACCTCCAATGCCCGATCGTTATGAACTTTTGCTCCTAATGAAATCTGATCAATTGTTTTTTTAAAATCATCATTCGCAGTTGCCTTTTTATCACGATTAAAAAATTCACGAATCATTCTTACCGTCAATATCATCGCTAAATTTTTTAGCGACAAAAGTTCTTTCTCGTCACCTTTAGCATACTTTAAAATTTGGAGCGAAATCTTTTCGAGACCATCAAGATTTGCAGAACTGAACGGCATTCGCACCATGAAAGTCAGAGCCATTCCATAAAACTCTTCTTTCGTTTTTTCATTTGACTTCCGGCGAATCTTTTTTTCTTCTATCAAAAGCTGCCGCTCAAAATTTTCCTGCAGTCGATATCGGCTTAGCAAATCAAGCAATGGCAAACCTTCGCCGGGAACCAACTCTTCATAACAGCGGCGAAGCAAAACTGATTTCATTTTACGAAGCAAGCGGTCATCTACCTCCAGGTACTCAAGTAATTCTTTGCGGGTTTTCCCTCCTGTGTCTCTTGCAGATATCAGGCAATCGAGCAGTTTACGAAGCTTTGAAGTCTTCATTTTCATTGACTTCAGCTTAGCAAGGTGCTGATCATCTACAACATGAATAAGTTTTTCAAGGTAGGCTTTCATTTATATACCGATTGATTTTAAAAAAAAATCAGGAGATAGAATTTGAGAAATTAATTAGAGAAGAGTGTGAAGCATCAACTTCAAACTGTGTCGGTGGTTGTTCGCCGATCCAAACTTTTTTCATGCGAACTCTATGCGCCATTTCCATATCGCGAACCGAATCGCCAATCATGATTGATTTATTAAAATTGATTTCCGGAAAATCTTCCTGTGCTTTCAACAGCATACCTGTGCCGGGTTTTCTCCACTCATGATTCTGTGAATTCAAATGCGGGCTGTGATAGATAGCATCTATGCGTCCGCCTTGCATTTCTATTTCAGTAGTCATGTAGGTGTGAATGTCAATTAAATCCTGCTCACTCATTAATCCTTTTCCAATTCCCTGCTGGTTAGTGACAATTATTATTCTTCCAAAAATTTTTGTGAGTTTAGAAATGGCTTCCCGGCTGCCATTAAGCCACTGATACATGTTTTTTGAAAGTACATAACCACCTTCAATATTTTTATTAATCACTCCATCGCGATCCAAAAACAATGTCCAAGACTTATCAATTTCAAAACCCTGCCAATTCATATTGTGCTCTTTCATAATCTTCAGGAACTCCGATATCAATAAAGTAGTCGTCAAAGACAAACCCGCTCATTTTTAGCAAATCGAATTTTTGTTCCATGAAGTTTTTTTCAAATGAAAAATTTTCTGATTCCGGAAAATATTTTGAAACTGATTGATTGAGAATGTAAACACCGCCGTTAATATTTCCGTTCCATCTAAAAGATTTTTCTTCAAACCCTGTAATTTGGTTGGAGGAATTGGTAGATACTATTCCATATCGATCGAAGTTGACCATTGGTTTTAATGCAATGCTTAGATCAGAATTTGATGAACGATGAAGATTAGCAAAATGCTGAAGGTTTATTGTAAACAGTGTGTCGCCATTCAGGACTACAACATTTTCATCATTGGTTTTTTTCAAAGACTCTCTGATGGCGCCACCGGTTCCAAGAGCATTCTGCTCAATACAATAATTGAGTTTCAAGTTTTGAAAACTCTGTTTGAAATAAATATTTATGTCTTCGTGTTTGTAACCAACTGATAGAATAATATTTTCCAATCCCTGCTTTGAACAAAAGTCCAATACATATTTCAGAAACGGGTAGCCAGCAACAGGCGCCATTGGTTTAGGCAAATCTTTCACAACCGATTGCAAACGGGTTCCGAAACCTCCTGCTAAAACAATAGCAGTCTTAAGCATTTTTCGAAAATATTTTTTCTTCTGACAGTTCGCAGAGAATATGTCCCACCATGATGTGCGATTCCTGAATCCGGGGAGTGTCTGATGATGGAACATTAATCAGATAATCACAACAGTCGCGCATCTTTCCTCCTTGTTCTCCGGTCATAGCAATTACAATCATTCCGCGTTTCTTAGCTTCTTCCATTGCGCGGATTACATTCTTTGAATTTCCGGAAGTTGAAATTCCAACCAGAATATCGCCTTGTCTTCCTTGTGCTTTCACCATTCGCGAATACACTTCATCGTAAGAATAATCGTTCGCTACGGCGGTGAGATAAGATGTATTTACATGTAATGCTTCGGCATGAAGTGGTTCGCGGTCGAAATAAAATCTTCCGCTGAGTTCGGCTGCTATGTGTTGGGCATCAGCAGCGCTTCCACCGTTTCCACAGAAAAGAATTTTACCTTTTGCATTCAGGCACTTCACCCATTCATCTACAACATCAGAAATTGTTTTCTGAAGTGTTGTATCAGAAAGAAGTTTTTGCTTCACTTCAATTGAAGCACTGACTATTGATTTTATTTTTTCAGCACTCATTCTTTTATTTAAAATCTAAAATCCAAAATCATAATTCTAAAATCCTATTTGACTTTCCAGGTCATCGCACCATTTTGTGTAAACTGAAATCTCCTGAACTCGCCGCCCAGCTGATGCAAACGGTCAATCACCTTGTATCTCGAAAATCGCGGGCACCAGAAAAACATAAATCCACCGCCCCCTGCTCCTGAAATTTTTCCTCCACTTGCTCCTTCACTCAGCGCTGCGTTATATATCTCATCAATCATGGTGTTACTGATTCCGTCTGCAGTTTGCTTTTTTGATTTCCATCCTTCATTTAGTACATCACCGATTGTGTCGAGTTCTCCTTTGAGAATTGCTTCCTTCATTTTCACCGCTTGTGATTTCAATTGATGCATGGCATCGAGTGATTCAGTTTTTTTCTGGAAAATATTCTTGCTCTGCATTTCAATAATCTTTGAACTCAATCTGCTGGTTCCGGTGTAATACAAAAGCAAACTGAATTGCATTTCATTCAGATAATCTTCCTTAATACGAAGTGGATTGACAATCACTTTTTCATCAGCATAAAATTCCATGAGATTGAAACCGCCGAATGCTGCAGCGTATTGATCCTGTTTTCCACCTGCCATGGCCAGGTCTTTCCGTTCGATATCAAAAGCAAGTTTCGCCAACTCATATTCTCCGAGTGGTATGTTTTGCCACTCTGCAAATGCCGCAAGTATTGCCACCACTAATGAACTTGAAGAACCCAATCCGCTGCCGCTTGGAGCATCAACATAAGTTGACAAACGAAAGCTCAGCGGTTTCTTTGTGTAATCCCGAACAACTCGATTGTAAATTCCTTTCAGTAAATCAAGATGACCATCAATTGGTAATTGAGCTTGTGAGTCGAATTGAATTTTTTCGTTCTTGTCAATTGCGTGCAGAATAATTTTTCCATCGTCTGTGGGTTCAATAGTGGCATATGCATACATATTGATTGTTGCATTCAGTATCACACCACCGTGTTCATCAGAGTAAGGACTTACATCAGTTCCTCCGCCGGCGAGCCCGATTCTTAGCGGGCTTTTACTTCTTATCAGCATAGTTGTTCGTGCGTAAAAGTAGCAGAACAAGTAGAATTCATTCTATTGTTCTTCTGCGAGTTTTTTGATTTGAATGAGAATCGGATTCCAGCCTTCTCCATTGTTGTAAGAATCTTTGTAACGATTTTCTCCTTCTGCTACTTTGTTGTAATCGCCCTGTGTTACGGTGAGTTTTGTTTCTTTTCCTTCCTCAGATAAACTGTAGGTGACATTCAGATAATTTTCCGGTAGATCCGGAATGTTCGGATTGAGCGGATCAATAACCGTGTATTCTAAAAACCTGTTTGATTCAATACGAATGATTTTTCCTTTTACGAAAATCATTTCTTTTCCTTCCCACTCTCCTCTCCACAATAAATCATCTCCGGGTTTCCAGCCAGAAACAGTTTCGCAACCGAACATATATTTTTTTGTTTGTTCAGGATTCACCAATAAGTCCCACACTTTTTCAGCTGAGGATTTTAGAGTTATGGAGTTAGTTATAGCTAAAGGTTTCACTTTTATAATTTTTTTTTAATAAGAAATATTTTTTAAAACCTCACAAACCTGATTCAACATTTCATCATTGAAATCAAGATGAGTGACCATTCGAATTGCGTTTCCGCCAATTGCGAAGCAGAGAATGTTTTTCTCTTTCAGCTTGTCAACCATTTTCTCTGCTGAAAATTCTTTCTTCAGTTTAAAGATTAAAATGTTTGTGTCGGCACTCACCGGATTTTCGAGGAGTGAAGTTTCATTCAGAGTTTTTGCAATTGCTTTTGCGCGTGAGTGGTCTTCCTTCAAGCGTGTCACATGATTTTGCAAAGCATAGATAGCAGCAGCAGCAAGAAATCCTGCCTGCCTCATTCCTCCGCCGAAGGCTTTTCTGTTTCTTCTTGCTTCTGCAATAAAATCTTTTGAACCAAGAAGAACAGAACCAACAGGACACCCTAATCCTTTAGAGAAACAAACACTCACGCTGTCGAACAATACCCCAACTTCATTTGGTGAAGCATTTATTTCTACAAGGCAATTAAAAATGCGTGCACCATCGAGATGAATCATCAGGTTATGCTTGTGCGCCATTTCACTCAGCGCCTTCATTTCATCCAACTGATAATAGCTGCCGCCTCCGCGGTTACTGGTATTCTCAATCACCACGAGTTTCGTGTGCGGGTGATGAATGTTATTAGGATTAATGTTCTCTTCTATATCAGATGGCTTGATTCTTCCTCGATCACCATTGATTAAGCGAACTGAAGAGAGCGAGTGATAAGCAATTCCACCGGATTCGTAGAAGTAAACATGATTGCTTTTTTCCACTATCACTTCATCCATCGGTTGCGTATGTGTTTTGATTGCAACCTGGTTAGTCATGGTGCCTGTGGGACAAAAAAGTCCGGCCTCTTTGCCGAACATGCCAGCAGCTATCGTTTCAAGCTCATTTATGCTTGGGTCTTCGCTGAAAACATCGTCACCAACTTTTGCGCTCATCATTGCGTTAAGCATGGATGGAGTCGGCTTGGTTACAGTATCGCTTCTTAAATCTATTGTCATCACTTATTAATTTATGTTTTACCTCAACAATGTTGCAATCTGATTCACAAATCCAGAGAATAATTCCGGCTTTATCAGAATTGGAAAAATAAAACCAAACACTGCTCCGTAAAAATGTGCTTCATGGTTGATTCGGTCGCCGCCACGCTTTGCCATGTACCAGCTGTAAAGAAGGTAAACGGCGCCCCATACTACACCGGGAAGCGGAAGAACGAACATCACTAAAACCTTATCAAGCGGATCGAAAAGTATAAATGCAAACAATACCGCACTAACAGCACCGGATGCGCCCAGCGAACGATACGAGGGGAAATTATGCCACTTGATATAGGAGGACAAATCAGAAACAATTATGGCGCCTATATAAAGAATCAGAAAATAATACACGGCCATATGGCCAAACAGCGAATCGAAATAAAGGTAGAGATATTGTCCAAATGAATACAAGACAAACATGTTAAAAAACAAATGGGTGAAATCGGCATGAAGAAAACCTGAAGTAATAAATCGCCACCATTCATTATTTTGTTTAACTGCATATGGATACATAATGAATCGATTCATGACATTACTGTCCTGCAAGGCAAGGAAGGAAACAACTCCGGTCACGATGATAATGATGTAAACGATCATGCTACTTCATGTTTACAAACTGTAGAGGAACTCCGAAATCCTTGCTCCGCATCAACGCTATAATTGATTGCAGGTCGTCGATTTTTTTTCCAGTTACGCGAACAAGGTCGTCCATAATACCTGGCTGAACTTTTAATCCGCTGTCTTTAATTTCTTTCACAACTTTTTTTGCTGTGTCGCGGTCAAGTCCTTGTTTGATTTTTATTTCTTTCTTCACCATGTTACCTGATGCATATTGTTCTTTGCCAAAATCAAAACACCTGGCATCAATGTGCTGCTTCATTGCACGCGAAATCAATATATCTATTATATGTTTTAACCGAAGATCATTTTCAGTTGTCACCTTAATAAGATTTTCCTTCTTGTCGAAATCTATTTCTGTTTGTGTTCCATGAAAGTCGTAACGATTAACAATTTCCTTTCGGGCAGTGTTGATTGCATTATCAAGAAGTTGTGTGTCGGCTTTACTTACAATATCAAATGATGGCATATTTGAATTTAAAATTTAAAAACTACGAATTGAGAATTAACAGTTCAGTCTGTTGCAAATAAAATAGCAACCACTGAATAGTACTGAAAGAAAAGAAAATTGAAATTGAAAAACTGACACTAATTTTTTTATTCTGAAAAGAGAAAATTTAAGTTCGTCAAAAAATTAAAAATTGAACTACGGCAAATTTTATTATTGGTCAACAGTTAACATTTAATGTTTTGATCATTAGAAATTTAATATTAAGTCTATTTCTTTACACCCTGCAAACTGAAAAAGTTTGTATCAAACAAAAAAAATAATCATGAAAAAAAATTTGATTTCAATGATCAAGGGAACCGGTAAAACCCTCACTTTAATTTTCGCTGGTTTCTTTATCTCAATGGTTTTGGTAAGCGGATGCAATAAAGACTCACTTGTTGCACCGTTAAAAACTTCAATTCAAACTACAGAATCAACTTCAACTCATCAGTTAAGAAACATTTATTCAGGTTGGCCCGAAACAATGGAAAGCGGTTCTAAAACTTCTTATTCATCAGGTAATGTTACGCTTAGCTCAGGCTCATGGAATTTTTATGATGCGTTGATTGGTACTTCTTCCAGCGATCATAAAAATGGTGCTCATGCCGCTCGAATTCAGAACAGCGGAAAGTTGACAATGAATTTTAATCTCAGCAATGGTGCAACCTCAGTATCTGTTGTTCATGCGAAATATGGAAGTGATGCAAGCAGCAGCTGGGGTTTGTATTATTCAACAAACAACGGAAGTACATGGATTCAAACCGGAAATAACATTACCACTTCCTCTACAACCTTGAGTACTGCTACTTTCACCATGAGTATAACTGGCAGCGTTCGTTTTCAGATCAGAAAATCTTCAGGAGGAAGATTAAACATTGATGATATTTCTGTAAGTGATAATGGAGGAGGCGGAACTAATCCTCTTGACAACGACAATATTGCAATGGGAAATCCAAGCGGAGCAGTTACTAATGTTTCATTCCCCAATAATTACTTGTTAGTGAAACCGCAATATGATTTAGCATATAACAATAGTCTTGGTGAATGCGGATGGGTTAGCTGGCACCTTGGCTCCAGTGATCTAGGTTCTACGCCGCGCTGCGATTGTTTTGCATCAGATGCACAATTACCCTCCGGGTTTTTTGTTGCGAACTCAAGTGCTTATTCCGGAAGTGGTTTTGATCGCGGACATCAGTGCCCCTCTGCCGACAGAACAGACAACTCAACAAACAATGCTGCAACTTTCCTGATGACCAACATGCTTCCACAATCACCAAACCTTAATCAGATTACCTGGGCTGCGCTTGAAGATTATGAGCGTGCACTTGTCAACCAGGGCAATGAGCTTTTTATTATTTGCGGTGGTTATGGTACCGGTGGAACCGGAAGCAACGGAAGTGCTAATTCAGTAAACGGCGGTAACATCAATGTTCCGGCCCATTGTTGGAAAGTAATTGTTGTTCTTCCAAATGGTAATAACGATATCAACCGCGTTTCATCTGCAACAAGAGTAATTGCAGTTGATATGCCGAATGTTCAAACAGTCAATAGTCAGACCTGGGGATACTACCGGACAAGTGTGGATGCTATTGAAGCAGCAACTGGTTATGATTTTCTATCAAATATTTCTACTTCAATTCAAAGTTCTGTTGAATCTATTGTTGACAACGGGCCTACTCAATAATAGTTTGAAGAAATTGCTTACTGATCCGGCAACATTTTTTGTTGCCGGATTTTTTTTGAGTGATTGAAATAATTAAATCACTTTCACAAAAAATCGGGATTCAATTGAAAGTTTTTGAAGCATTAAATTTTTATTCACCATTTATTAACTCATTCTTCATGTACTTTAAAATGCCTGGTTATGAATCAGTATATATTTGGCGCCTCAACAAAATCACCATGCAAAAAATTGTTACACTCATTCTCTTTGTTCTTGCAACTGCAAATGCTAAATCACAAGTTATCACAATTGCCAGTGCAAGAAATCTGGCGACCGGAAACAATGCAACTGTAAGAGGAATCGCAAGTAATGGCAGCGAATTCGGAGGTTCAACCAGATATATACAGGATGGAACAGCCGGAATTTGTATTTATGGCTCAACACTTTCTTCAGTAAACATTGGAGATAGTATTGAGGTATCAGGAACAATAGCTCCATATAACAACCTAATGGAAATTTCTGTTACAAGTTTTTCAGTGATCACAACCGGGAACACTCCTCACCCACCAGTTTCACTTTCTATCCCAATAGCTTTTGCAGAACAATACGAAGGCCAGCTGGTTCGGGTGAATGGGGTTTCATTTACCGGATCCGGATCATTTGCAGGATCAACTAACTATCCAATTACAGATGGTACCAACAATGGACAAGTTCGTATAAATGCTTCAAGCAATATTGTAAGCACTCCGATTCCAGGCAGCAGCATAGATATTGTTGGAATAATGAGTCAGTACACCACCACCTATCAATTGCTACCTCGGAGTTTAAATGATTTCATAACCATTGGAAACCCGCCGGTATTTACAACTTCACTTACACAATCAAATATTGCCACAACAAGTTTCACAGTTAGTTTTCAAACTCAAAATCCTGGAAACACTATCATTCGTTATGGATTAACAAGTGCACTTGGAAGCGAGGTTACAGACGCAACACTAACAACGAATCACTCAATCAACCTTACGAGTTTAACTCCGGGTACACTTTACTATGTAAAAGGTATTACAATCTCTTCATCAGGCGACACTAGTTTTTCTTCGATTCAGGTAATGGGAACACAGTCTCTGTCTTCTCAAACCATTACTTCTTATTTCAATCATCCGGTTGATACATCATATGCCTCTTCTCCGGCAAACTATTCTCACTACCTCAATCATGTTGCTGCTGATACTTTGATTGCATATCTCAATCGCGCTCATCATACAATTGATGTAGCGATCTATAATATGGATGACAATAATGGAATTGTAACTGCCCTCAATCAGAGAGCCGCGGCCGGAATTACGGTTAGAGTAGTTGCTGACAACGGAATAAATACGACTGCTTGGAACTCACTCATTGGTTCGATTCAGAAAATTCAAAGCCCCGGCAGCGCGACCTACGGTATTATGCACAACAAATTTGTAATCATTGATGCAAACTCTGCTGATCCTAATGAACCAGTTGTTTGGACCGGCTCAATGAATTTTACTGACAACCAGGTAAATACAGATGCGCAGGATATTATCATCTTCCAGGATCAAACCATGGCCCGTTCGTACACTTTGGAATTTAATGAAATGTTTGGAGGGGCTTTCGGCCCGGACAAAATTGACAACACTGCTCATGAATTTAATCTGAACGGAACTCGCGTTCAACAATATTTTTCTCCAAGCGATAACACTAACATAGCTGTAAAAAATGCCTTGCTTACAGCTAACACTTCTGTTCACTTTCTCATTTACAGTTTCACAAGAACTGAAATTGCTTACCCGATTACAGATAACTACCAGACCAGCACCGGATATTTCGCTCAGGGAATAATAAATGATACTGCAGCCTCAACTCCTGTATGGAATGCTTTGATTGGAAACATGACCACCTCCAATCTGAAAATAAATTCCTTTGGATGGCTCCTTCATCACAAGTATGCAATTATTGATGCAGACAATTTGAGTTCAGATCCACAGGTCGTAACCGGTTCTTTTAACTGGACGAATTCTGCTACCTATAAAAATGATGAAAACGAAGTGATCGTTCACAATGCAAATATTACAAATCAGTATTTGCAGGAGTTTGCTCAATGTTTTGAAAATGAAGGTGGAGTTGTTCAGGTTGGCATTAATCCTGTCGATGTTACTGACAACTTTAATTTCTCAGCCTATCCTAATCCTTTTTCTGAAAAATTGTTTATAGCCGGCTATCCATCCGAGGCAAGTACAATTACGATCTCAGATGTTGTAGGAAAAATTGTATCTACCACCATGGTAGCGAATCAATCTACGGTAATTGATGTAAGTTCTCTGAGCCCGGGAATTTACTTTGTAACACTTGCCGGAAAAGGGATTCAACAAACTTTGAAGTTTGTGAAGCAATAGATTTGAACAAATGAAATGTCGCTGACATTCGCTTACGCTCTATCTTGAGCGTATAGATTTTGGATCTTAATTCAATAGAACCAATTTCTAAAAATGCACATTTCAACTATTAAAATCATCTACTGGTAAATTCTATTAGGGAAAGAAGAATTTATTTTAATGACATTTTCTGCCGTAAAAAATAAATTGCTACTCAAATTTTGAACTTGGTTTTATCAATACACTTTCCAGCATTCAACTTTCAAACCTTCTGTCTTACTCTTGAAGAACTATAAATTATGTTGTTCATCGGAGGGGAAGTAATGCCTCCAAACATTTAGTAAAGTGCCTCAGGCGGGAATCGAACCCGCACCGCCGTTTCGGGCGACAGGATTTTAAGTCCTGCGTGTCTACCAGTTCCACCACCAAGGCGAGTTTCAAAAGTTATTATAGAACGACATTAGTGAAAAGTTATTTGTTGTTCGTAGGCGACTTTGGTATCCAGAAGCTACTAATAACTTATAACGAAAAACTAATAACCTGATATTTCAATGAGCGGGAGACGAGACTCGGACTCGCGACCCCGACCTTGGCAAGGTCGTGCTCTACCAACTGAGCTACTCCCGCGGGGGGCGGCAAATATAAAAGCAGTGTTTAATTATCATAAAGCCATAAAAAATTTCTTGAATGATTTTGAATTAAGATTGCGAGCCTCAAAAAATTTTTAAACAAAAAAATTCCTCGAATGATTCTTGCGCTGATAAGAGAAGAAAAAAAACCTGTTGACACGCGTGTCGCATTTTCACCGGAGCAATGTGTGTGGCTGATGAATAAATATCCGGAGTTGAAAATTATTGTGCAGCCCTCTCCCATCCGCTGTTTCAGCGATTATGAATATGATGCTGAAGGAATTGAAATTCGTGAAGATGTGTCAGAGGCAGATGTGCTGGTTGGAATAAAAGAAGTTCCGAAAGAAAAACTGATTGAAGGAAAAAAATATTTATTCTTTTCTCACACCATAAAAAAGCAGCCGCACAACCAGGCGATGATGAAGGAAATCATTCGCAAGAAAATTGAACTGATAGATTATGAATGTTTGGTTTGGGAAAACGGTGAGCGGATTCTTGGCTTTGGTCACTTTGCAGGAATCGTAGGGACACACAATTCATTTCTCACCTACGGAAAGCGTTACAAACTTTTCGATTTGAAACCTGCACATCAGTGCAAGGATTTTCAGGAAATGCTAGAGCAATACAAGCGAATAAAAATTCCTGCAATAAAAATTTGTGTTACAGGAACAGGAAGAGTTGCAAGAGGAGTTTTTGATTTATTGGAGAAACTGAATATAAGAATGGTAAGCGTTCAGAATTATCTGACAAAAAATTTTGACGAGCCGGTTTATGTTGTGTTGAATACTTCACAACTTTATGAAAAAAAAGATGGAAAAAAATTCAACCGCGAAGAATTTCATCTGCATCCTGAATTGTATGAATCTGCTTTTCTTCCATTTGCTAAAGTCACCAACTTATTTCTTAATGCGATTTACTGGCATCCATCGGCGCCGCCATTTTTCACGAAAGCAGATATGCGCTCTCCTGATTTCAGAATAAAAGTGATCGGTGATATTACCTGCGATGTTGATGGTTCTGTTGCTGCTACCATTCGCGATACTTCAATTGACAATCCTGTTTTCGGTTACAATCCGGCAACTGAAAAAGAAGAAGCTCCATACCAACCGCAAGTGATAGATGTAATGGCAGTAAGCAATCTTCCGAATGAATTGCCGCGTGAAGCGTCGCACGAATTTGGCGATAAGCTAATTGAATATGTGGTTGAAGAATTAGTAGAAAACAGCAGCAACATTATTGAGCGTGCAACAATTGCAAGAGGCGGGAAACTGCTTCCACGATTTGAATATCTCAGCGATTACATCAGCTAATAACAAAACTGAATGGATAGTTATTAATATTATAGTCTGATCCAATTTTTAATTTTAATCACCAGTTAAAAATCATTTAATCATGAAACAATTTTTTTATGCGTTTTTATTAATAGCGTTTTCAGTGACCTTCAGCGCCTGCCCATATGATTCCAGTGTTCCAATTGATTCCCCATCCGTGAAGGTGGATGCAAAACTTTTTGGCACATGGAAAACAAGCGACAGTGAAGACACCCGATACAAGATCGATCAGAAGGACGATTACACTTATAGCGTTCTGAAAAAAACAAAAGGTTCAAGCGATGAAAAATATCTTGCTTATGTATCGGTTATTAATGGGATTAATTTTCTGAATGTTTGCTCTGATGACGCAGACAATGCTTCCTCAAAAACTTTTTATCTCTACCGGATGGAAATTAAAGGCCCGGAAACAATTACGCTGATGGAGCTAACTGAAAATATTGATGAGGAATTCAACACTAGCGAGGAGCTGAAAAAATTCATTGCTTCCAATATGGGAAACAGTTATTTTTATGATAAGAGTGAAGAAATATTAACGAAGCAATAAGTCAAAGACATTTTTCATCATGGCTGAATAATTTTATTCACAGAAAAATTTCTGAAAAAGGAAATTGATTTTTTATTGCTTCTGCTGAGCAAATCATTCCACTAATTATAGAATGAGATTGAGTGAGCAAGAATCGCCTCATCGAATTTTCCCGGTTAAAGGATGAAATTGTTTAAGCCGTTTGATGATTCAATCCTCATCTATTGTTCGAATGGCCGCTAATTTTTTTAGCAATAAAGCGCTTGACAATTTAATCGATGATACATCAATACTTCATACACACATTTGCTTCATCATATTAATTCTGAAGTATCAGCCCTCAAGTTCAGGATAGTTAACCTTCTCTAATATTTCCGGCACATTACGATTGTAGCGTGAGCTGTTTGCGTTTTTTGAAATTGTATAGGCGTTCATTTGATCCTGAGGAAAAGGCTGGATAAGACTATTCACTTCAGCTTGCGGCAAACTAGGGTTCAACCACTTTTCTTCATCAGATTGATGTAAGATAAGAGGCATTCTTTTTTTCAGGTTGTGAATTTTTTCCATCAACGGATTGGCCTGAGTTGTTACAATGCTGAAAGAGTGTATCACTTCGCCGGTCACTTTGTTCAGCCACTCCTCGTAGATTCCACCAAGTGAAAAAATATCATTCTCTATAGAACGGATATAGTACGGATATTTCACTTTGTTTACATCGCGCCACTCATAGAACCCATTAACAGGAATAAGGCAGCGTTTGTTTGCTATGCATTTTCTGAAGCTCGATTTTTCCCAAATGGTTTCACCAACAGCGTTTAGTGTTTTCATCCGGATATCCTTTGCGGTTGTTTCGTCTTTTACCCAATGTGGAATTAATCCCCAGTGAAAAAGAAATATGCCGTCATGCTTTACGATGGGCATCAATGGAAATGCAAATCCGCTTTGAAAATAACTGATTGGAAGTTCCAGCTGCGTGTTCTTTTCATTTGCAGGAATCTGCAGAACATTTTTATAGCGTTCGGCTATTTTTTGCTGGCGTTTTTCCATGTACGCAATGTTGTAGCACATGATGCGAAAATAAATATTCAGCTATTTCAATATTCGAATTTGTAAAAAGCATGATGTATCGGCATAACATCGAATGAATTTGATTTCTAAATTATATCCAGATTTTTTTCTTTGACACAAGAAACAATTTCAGAATAAATATTTGTTGATCATTTTTCAACCTTCAAACCATGTCTCATCACAATCCCAACAACCGACTCGAAACTTTCTGCGATGGAATATTTGCTATCGCAATCACCTTGCTGATTCTTGAAATAAAAATTCCGGATACAGAAAATATTCATTCAGGAAAGGAGTTGCTTCAAATGCTTTTGTCTCAGTGGCCCTCCGGGTTTGCATTCCTGCTCACCTTTCTAACACTGTTGATTGCATGGGTGAATCATCATCACATGAGTGCATCGCTCAACAAAACTTCGAGCGTGTTTGTTTATGCAAACGGATTTCTGATGCTTACAGTAATTATTTTTCCATTCACAACCGGAGTGCTCGGAAGATTCATTAACACGGATTACTCCAACATTCCGGTAATGATTTATTGCTCCACTATTTTCCTTCATTCAGTTGCATGGCTCACCGTTTTTTCTTCTGCTATCGCACCAAAAAACCTGGCGAAGGATGAAGCAGCGAAAAATAAAATTACTGACACGAGGAGGGTGATTGTTTTCACTTGTGTATTTAATCTTTCAAATACAGTGCTCGCAATTTGGTTTCCCATTATTTCACTTTGCCTCGTTACGGGCGGGTGGCTCTATTATATCTATGCAGGAATCGTTTACACTTCAATCGAATAAAATGAAATTCACACGACTCACTCCGAATATTTTTTATACTGATATAAAAGTTGGATTGAAACTTTTTGTTGAATGCCTTGGATTTAAAATCAGTTACAACAATCTGAGCGCAGAAGAGCCATCTTGCGTGGCGGAGAAAGATTCACTCGGGGTGTTTCTTATTCAAAGCCGTGAGTTTGCGGAGAAGGACCGACCCGAATTGCGATTGCAAACCGAAAACATCACAGAAGTTTATGAACAGGTGAAAACGAAATTCCCGGAGCTGCTTCATCCGAACGGAAACAGTGTAACCCTAAAACCGTGGGGTGCAAAAGAATTCGCGCTGCTCGATAAATCGGGAGTGTGCATCATCGTACAGCAGTGGTAAGAGGGTGTCACTTCCACACAATCTTTGTTAATAGCGTTGGAAAGTTTGAGAAAAATTATTTTCACCTTTCACTCCGAATGAAATCTTTGCCGAATACCAATTTGAAAATTTGGAGATTTGAAAATTTGATGATGAATACAAACACCCATGAACAGGTGAACTAATGAACCAATGAACTAAGATGTCAGAACAAGAAAAAAAGAACGAAGAGAAACTGCACGAGAGCAAGCATGTCGAGAGCATGTATAAAGATTGGTTTCTCGATTATGCTTCTTATGTAATACTCGAGCGCGCTGTGCCTGCGGTGGAAGATGGATTGAAACCGGTGCAGCGACGCATACTGCATGCTATGAAGGAAATGGATGATGGTCGCTTCAACAAAGTGGCGAATATCATCGGACAAACCATGCAGTATCACCCGCACGGCGATGCAAGCATTGGCGATGCCATGGTGAATCTTGGTCAGAAAGATTTGCTGATTGAAACGCAGGGAAACTGGGGCGATGTGCGCAC
>DMRR01000272.1 GCA_003455275.1 Bacteroidota bacterium
GAAGACGGTCAGGGTTTGGGTGGTAACTGTCGGTGACTATAGAATAAACGCGCCAGCAATCAGCTTTCTCATCTTCAATTTTTGAATCAATAATTATCCGAATAGCAAACTTGTCATACACTTCTTCGAATGGAATACCCTGTTCCTTCATCTTGCGCCAGATAGAAGAAATACTTTTTGGCCTCCCGAAAATCTGAAAGTGTTTGAAACCATGTTCCTCCAGCGCAACCTTTACCGGCTTTATGAAATCGTGGATGTATTTATCGCGGTCACGCTTGGTCACTTCTAATTTTACTGCAATCTGTTTATACACTTTCTGTTCAGAATACTTCATTGAAAGATCCTCTAGCTCCGATTTGATAGCATACAATCCCAGGCGATGTGCAAGCGGTACATACAGGTAAACAGTTTCTGAAGAAATTTTAAGTTGCTTGCTGCGCGTCATTGAATCGAGTGTGCGCATGTTGTGAAGCCGGTCTGCAAGTTTTATCAGGATAACGCGGACATCTTTTGCGAGCGTAAGCAAAATCTTGCGAATGTTTTCTGCCTGCACATAACCGTGTTGATCGAATATGACAGAAATCTTAGTGAGTCCGTCAATGATGTCTGCTACTTTTTTTCCGAACTCGCGTTCTACATCTTCCAGAGTCACTTCAGTGTCTTCGACCACATCATGAAGTAAGGCACATATCACAGCTGTGGGGCCTAATCCAATTTCACTCGCAACAATCTGCGCTACTGACAATGGATGTAAGATATAGGGTTCACCACTTCGGCGCCTCATATCCTTATGCGCATCAAGAGCCATTTCAAATGCAAGGCGAACCAGCCGCTTATCTCCTTTATGCAATTGATTACGCAAAGCCTTCAGCAGGTTAGCATATTGTTTTAAAATTTCTTTTCGCTCAAATGCATTAATAGAGTTAGCTGAAGATGGGGCTGAAGAAACGGTTGACTGAGAAGAATTTTTTTCTTCAACAGCGGGAGTATCAATATTTTCTTTTTGCGAACTCATCATCTCAGTTTGCTATAACTAATTTCTGTTGCCATGACTTACCCTTCGAGTGAACTTTCAGCAAATAAACCCCTGCAGAGAAATTATTAATGGAAATAGAATTAAGATTTGAATCGTTCAATGTCCCTGATTTTATTTTTTTTCCGGCTAAGTCAAATAAATCAAATTGATAAATTCCGGGTTCAGGTAAAAACAGATACACATTTTCATTTGAAGAGGCCGGATTCGGAAAAATATAAATTTGATTTTGAATTGGCCGCTCATTAACACCTGAGAATATGAGTGGGCTGTCGAGAACTACCACATACGACGAATAGGGACCAAGTGAATAAGAACTTCCAACTAAGTTGCCGTCCAGATCACGGAATAATGAGTCAGCTGGAAAATTTATTGTAGTTGAGTTTGGCGAGTAATTCATTAGTAGAACGGACATGCGCGAAGAATCATGCTTGAATACACTAACCGGAATCAGATGAATATTATCAAAGTATACCAGTGAGTCTGCATAATTGATTTTGAAATCAAGAGAAGAAGAAGGGTCATCAAACTTTCCCTGGAAGAAATAATGAAAGTCTGTTCTTAGTGTATCGATCGGAAAATATTTTGACAATCCCATATTGAAATACGGCGCTCCGTTCTGTATTGCTTCACTAAATAAATATCCATTTTTAGTTCCGGCGGTTGAAAAAGCAAGATCATATAACTGCGAGCCACTGACTGCAAACCCGCTCGAAACAATTTTGGAAGACGAAACATCGCTTGTATCGGTATGAATGAATTTTATGCAACCACCATCCATCATTGTAAGGTTATCGAGCAGCAATAAATTATTATTGAGAGGCGCGGTTTGCCAGTTGTCATAGTTGTTTGAAAAATTTCCGTTAATAATCTGCTCGCTTCCCACTGTATCTGTTGCATAGCAACTCAACCATTTAACATTTGATTTTTTGCTTGAAGAATCCTGGTTCGAAAAATTTCTCCATGATTCCAGTGTGTATGGAATTTCTACACCGCTGGAGTCAGTGGTGTATGCACGGTAAACAGAAAAATAATCATATGGATTGCAGTAATAATTGCTATCGCATTTGCTCATCGGCTGAAAATTTTTCCCTGCACCGATGTAAAAAATATCACGCTGCTTATCGTTGAGTGAATACAAAATATTTTTTTGCAATGAATTATCATGAGTAGCATTAGTTGTATCGCTATCTGAAAAAAGAATTTGTCCGTCGCGGTTATTAAAGCAAAGATTGTTTTTCAATAAATGACCATAGTTCTGATCAGCGATTAAAATTCCAAAGCCATTAGTATTTAAAATAGTGTTATGAATAATTGTGTCTCTATTGCAGAATGAATTTAATCTGATTCCATAAGTTATTGGTTTTACTAAAGTTGTTCCGTCTATATTCCCTATCGTGTTAAGGATAAAGTTGTCTTTTATCACTGTTTGAAAAGTAACCGAACCGTATAAGGAAATACCTGCACCGTTATCGAGTGTGAGGCAAGAATGATTGATAAAATTTTTTTCAATATGATTACCAAAATGAAATTCAATGATGCCTGAAGAAGCAGTACTATCAATATTGTTATTACGAACTGTATCATAAATTCCAGATGATAATGCAATCGCAAAACTGCATTGACTAAATTCATTTCCGAATCCGGGATGAAGGCCCGTTCTTCTTATATTATTATTTTGAATTAAGGTATGAAAAAAGAAATTACTGATAATTGCACTAGAACCGCAGTCAGAAATTTTGTTGTTAAGTATTCTGATTTTATCTCCACTTATTACAATATTGATTGCTGACTCTTTGATTTTATCAAAAGTGCAATTCATTATCTGAATGTGTGAAGTCGTATTATTAAATCTTATTGCATCCCTGGCCTGGCCCGAAAATGATAAACTGTCAATAATTATATAATCTGCAGAAGCCAATATTCCATAATTCAAAATCGATGCATTAACGGTTGCACTTGAAAGGTTAATTCCAGCAGGCGGAACGATATAAACATGATTGGTGCTGGTATCGCAATACCATTCATTCAATGTGTCAAGTGCATTTAAATTATTCTGAAGAAAAAATCCGTTGTACTGAGTCACGAAACTTGAAAGTGTGCTATCAAAAGAAAGATACTGCTGACTGAAAGTATCTATTCTTCTTAATTCATATCTGAGTTCATCACTACGAATAACTGCGGTAGCTCCTTCCCAATAACCATCAGTCTGAGTAAGAAATGGAGCATAGATTCCGTAACTCTGAAATGGATAGAGTACTTGAAGAAATCCATTATTTGGATACCGGGCTATTTGCATCAATTTTCCATTCAACCAAATTCCTCTCACAAAATTTGTATCGCTTGTAGAGTAACCAACGCTGTATGGAAACCAGTTACTCAGTTTTTTGAATCCTGTTATTTCAGGAAGTGGTCCGGCAGAATATTTTCCAAAGTAAATTGGATTTAGGCTGTTACCACTCGCCACCAAATTCACACTTCCATAAAATGTTTCACCTGACTTGAATAAAACAGAATCGCCGGCAAAAAGAATTTGTTGATTCAATCGAGAGATAGATTGCCAGGCAGAGTCTGGCTCGGTACCTGAATGTAAATCATTGCCTGATGCCGAAGACAGATAGTAGGTAGCTGAGCGGGCATCTGATGCCAGAAGCAAAATTGAATTCAGCAATAAGAAAAATACGCTTTGTTTCATTGTGCGAAATGTAACACAACCGCGTTGTGTAGATTTTGTAAAAGTATTAACGAATGCAATGTTTATGAATCCCAATCTGAACTCTCTGATGAATGAACTGCGAAGTTATTTTTCGAAAAATAATTTCGGAATGGCGAAAGAACTGCAGGTAGAAAAAGAAATCAATGTGCAGGATGCAAACTCACAAAAAAAATTATTGCACGCCGGAAGGCTGCTTCACGACAATGGAAATCATCATCATCCGTTCAATGAAAAATTGGAATGGGTGGAAACTTTGATACACACTGAAGAGTTGGAGCGCAGAAGATTTGCTGAATATCTGAATGATGAATTAGGCTCCATGCTTGCAGGAATCAAAAACAAACTTTCCGGAATTGATTCTGAAAAAAATATCGAGAAAAAAGAATCAAAACAATCACTGACTGAAAGTATTCAATTACTTGACGATGCAATTGAACAAGTACGCAATCTTGCACATCATGAAATGCCGGTGAATATTGATTTCGGTTTGCAGAATGCACTCAACAATTTGGTGGCCCGAATAAACAATTCCAATTTATTGCAGGTCGAATGTCATATTCTTAATGCTGAAATAAGTTTACCACTTGCACTGGAGACTACAGTGTATCGGATTCTTCAGGAGCTATTGAAAAATAGCATCTATCACTCAAAGGCAAATATTGCGACCATCTCGGTTTATCAGCATGGACTTCAATTGGTAATTGATGTCACTGATGATGGAATTGGATTTAATTATCAGAAGGAACTTCATCATCCAAAAGGATTAGGTTTGAAAAAAGTTTTTCAAAGGATTCAAATGCTCGGAGGAAAACTGGAAGTTCTCTCAACTCAAAAGGTTGGGAGCCGTTTTCATATTGAAATCCCATTGGCTTAATTATCAAAAATTATTTTATGAAATTATTTCTATACAGAAAAAGTACACCGCAAATTTTGATGGTTAATCAGATTGAGCTAGCACTTTTATAAAAAAAATTTCATGGAACAAATAAAAATTTTCGTAGCAGACGATCATCAGCTTTTCATTGAAGGAATAAAAGCATTGATTCGAGATAGTGCTGAAGTGAAACTGATAGGAGAAGCAGAAAACGGGGAAGACCTTTTGAATCAATTGAAAAATGTTCAGCCCGAAGTAATCCTGATGGATATCAATATGCCGAAACTCAGCGGAATTGAAGCGACAAAAAAAATTCGTCAGCAGTTTCCTGAAATAAAAATTCTTGCACTTACTATGTTCGATGATTCATTATATGTTTCTGAAATGATAAAGGCAGGTGCATCAGGATATCTGCTGAAGAATGCTGGAAAAGCTGAACTAATAAATGCAATCACTAAAGTGAATAAAGGTGAGCGCTATGTGAGCAGTGAAGTATCACTGAAACTGATTGAACAAATGAACTCACCGGTTGAGCATGCAATGCCTCCGGTTCGCAAAGCAGAAATTACAAAACGCGAATTAGAGATTGTCCGCCTGATTGCCCAGGAGTTGACTAATGCTGAGATTGCAGTAAAGCTGAACAACAGCCCAATGACGATTATCACTCACCGAAAAAATATTTTAAGAAAGCTTGGTGTGAAAAACACCGCCGGCCTTATCAAATATGCCATGGAGAGCGGAATGCTTCGCGATGATTATGTCATAGCCAAAAGAGGGGAGTAATATCATTGAACAACAAACCTTAAGTTGTTGTTCATCTATTTTATGAATAGAGAAAATCATTTTTTATTTTTCGGCTACAAAAATTTTTTAACATGAAAAAAACATTAACATTTCTATTTGGAGTTGTATGCTGCACATTGTTTAATAATGCTTCAGCACAAAACCAACCTTATGTAGGCGTTAATCTAGGATATGGACTGGGAGCAGTTCCTGCTTACCTTGGTTCTAATTATTCTTCGCCGAATGACAGCACCTGGAACGATGAAATTATTTATGGTTCGCTTGGTAAGGGACTGACCGGAGGAATTAGAATTGGGGCACCAATTTGCGAAAGTGCCGACCTGGAATTGAACTTCGGAGGATGGCACGGAAAGAAGTACACTTTTACTGATAACAGCAATTACTTTGGTACAGATGTGAATTCAACAATGACAATAAATTCCTGCGGATGGTTGTTTGAACCCATGATTCGTTTCAGGCCATGCCACGATCAGGACGACAGGTTAAGTTGGTATACAAGACAAGGATTTTTACTAGCTCTTGGAGGAAAGAATACCGTAGTCACAAATTCAACCAGCACAAGCACTTTCTTCACAAACACTTCTACACAAACTCAAATCGAAAAAGCAAACATGGGATTTGGATATAGTGGTGCTCTTGGTGCGGAATACAAGCTGAATGATAACATGAGCTTGAATTTAGAAACTCAATTCAGAGGATTTAATCTTTCATGGAAATCATCAACCATTACTGATTATAGTTCTGTTTCGACTTCTGGTGGTCAATCCACTACCGTAACACTTGCTGATCTAACGGTTGCTCAAAAGGAAACTGTGTATAAGAAAAGCACGAACAATGATGATAATACAAATGGAACTGATGAAACAAAACCAACAGTGGAAAGCCAAGAGTACAAGCCATATAGTTCGTGGGGATTCAGAATTGGTTTCGCCATTTATTTTGGCGGAGGTACCCGGTAATTTTATCTGGCATTCTAAATAAAAAAAGCAGCCCCGAGTTTTCGGGGCTGCTTTTTTTTTAAGATAATTAATTTAAAGCTTAATTATTTTCTGAATAGAAATTTCATCATTTGATTTCAAAGAAAGCAAGTAGCTACCTGCGCACATTTTACTCAGGTCAATATGTTCAACAAAATTTTTGTTTTCAAAAACAGATTGAAAAACTATTCTGCCATCCATTGATGTAAGTGTCAGAATTGAATTAGCATTTTGGTTAGTAGATGCAACCGTTAACATGTCGGTAGCAGGATTTGGATATACTAACATGGAAGGTTGCTCATTAATAGCCCCGGCAGAGGACATGCTGCGATAATCGAATGCAAATTTTCCGGGAGTAACACCAGCCACAAATGCATTTAACAAGCCACCGTTGTTGTCATAAATCAGCACTAAGCCGTATGATGTAAAATCTGTTTCAGATGTGTAAATGTGATTGTTCACTGTATCGCTTCCCATAGCATAAATTGTGTGATTGATAAAAAGCGAATCACTTATGTTTTGAGAGGTAATATCGAATCTGCCGATAAAATTTTCATTGTAGGTCTGATAAGCTATATGATCAGAAACCAGCGCAGAGCCCTGACATCCGCCAGCATTATTCAGGTTGGTAGTAATCACATTAGTATTTGAAAGATCAATACTGCTGATGGAAGCATTGGTGTAATCTTTATTGTTGAGTGTGTAAAGTTTGTTTCCGCTTAGCATAATATTTTCAGGATTAATGCCATCTGCTCCCAGCGGAATTTCTGTGAGGTAATTATTACTGTTTAAATCAACCCGCCCAACAATTCCAACGGCGTTACCCCAAACAAATCCATTATTAATTGCGAGGTAGCAAATATCATCTTTCACTATAATTCCATCAGTTGAATAATGTGGGCCACTCAAGGTGTCCAACTCAAATTCAAAGCTTAAGTCAGATTTATTATAAGCCTGGAAATAAGAATTATAGGTTAGTCCATATTCGCCTCGTGTCACTAAAATTTTGTTATGCCACACTGCAATTTTTCTAATGCCGGGGATGTTTTGTGACAGGATCAGAGCGTGTGTATTCAAATCATATTTCAATAACTGAGCATCAGCAGAAACATAAATGAACTGATCATCAACTGCTACATCCGTTGCAAACCGTGCGTTCTCTATAGTATCGAATGTTGTATAAGTATTTGTTTGTGGAATGTAGTAACCCACTGTTACAGGTTTAGTAATTTGTTGTGTTACATAATCATAATGTCCTTCGTTAAGAACAATCACCTGATTTAAAAACGACTGAGCAAAAGTTGAATTGCTGGATATCAAAATGCAGAGTGAAAAAACAATTTTCAAAAATGATTTCATGGTATGAATGGTTTTAATTTTTATCGTTTGGTGTAACGCAAGATTATTACTGCAGTCAGCATGATGAAAAAAATCATCTGCATACTGAGTAACCTTTCCTCCGAAAGCACCTAGTTCATTTTGTTGCGGCAGGTCTTCTGACTTATCTATTTGTTCACGCCTTCCCGATTTATTTTTCAGTGGCATTATTGAGTGAACAATTTTATGATTCACAGCAGCGGGGACTGTTGAAGAGTTTCACTTCATTCCCTCTTAGTTTCAATTGAATTGAAAACCGTAACGATGGCGAATGTAACTTCAAAAAGAATTTTTTAAATAGAAAAAAAACAGCCCATAAAATATTATGGGCTGTAAAAAAAATTTTGAAATCAAAAACTATTTTGTCATTGACTCGGCAAGCAGAACTGCATTATAAGCATTTACAATTCCTCCGCTTACACACAATTTTTTCATTGAAGCTTTCTTTTTCTTCTGTCCCGGAATTGGTGTCTTTCCGGCTGGTTTATAAACTGAGTTGAGCAACACTTCCTTTACCTGGGCATTAGTCAGTGATGGAAAGTAGGAGCGTATCAATGCTGCAACACCTGCACACACCGGGGAGGCCATGCTGGTACCTTGCAGATACTTGTACTTGCCATCAGGAATAGTGGAATAGATTTCTGTTCCCGGAGAAAACAAATCAACATTTACTTTTCCGTAGTTGCTGAAAGAGGCAGCAGTACCATCTGGTTGCGATGCACCTACTTCAATCCACCCTGCAGCATAACCTCCATCAGCATAATGATCATTTGGAAAATTATCTGTATTGTCATTGCTTTCTGCATCATTGCCCGCACCATGTACAAGCAGTACATCTTTAGACATAGCGTACTTCACGGCATCATCAACATCTGCTTTATTGTAAGCATATCCTTTTCCGAAACTCATGTTTATCACTTTTGCTCCATTATCCACTGCATAGCGAATGGCATTAGCAACATCCTTATCGCGCTCATCTCCATCGGGCACACAACGCACGGCCATGATCTTCACATGCTTTGCCACACCATCCATTCCTATTCCGTTATCGCGAACAGCGCCTATGATTCCTGACACATGAGTGCCGTGCATTCCATCCGGGCCTTTCACCTCATTATTACCATAACCTTTTTGAGTGGCATCAGAATAATCATCACCAACAATGTTTCGCGGATCAAAATCCAGGTTGTAACCATAATTCACCATGCTGTAATACTGATCCTTGCCTTCTTTGAATTCATCAAGAACAGTGGCGTAATCATCAGTGCCGTTTGATTTACCTATCGCCATCATATAAATTTTTGCGAGTAGTAACTTGTTATCAGTGGTTTGATAGTTCTGCAAGTCCTCATAGGTAAGCGGACTTTTACCAATATCATGGATAACCTGCTCAATGCTTTCTGTAAAGCCTGTATAGAAATCAAGATTGCTTTGTGCATCGGCCTTTTTTGCGTTATACTCGGTCTGAAGTTTTAGAAAATAATCGTATTCAGTTTTATCACCAGTTGTATTACCGAATTCATATTTTTTTTTCAGTTCTCTGTATAATCTGGTTAGCTCGTAATTATCCTGATTTACATCTGTTCCATCTTTTCCCCCAATGAAATCCCAACCATGAATATCATCTATGTATCCATTGTGGTCGTCGTCGATACCATTGTCCGGAATTTCATTTTTGTTTGTCCATATGTTAGCGCTCAAATCAGGATGGCTTACATCTACACCACCATCAATTACTGCCACAATAACATCAGTTCCGGTTTTACCTTTCAGCAATTGATCATACGCTGCATTGCAAGCCACTCCATTAAATCCGTCAGTGGCTGGGTTTAGTAAAAACCAATTCTGCATTCCGCTCTGTGCAAACAGAAATTGAAATGGCAGAACCAAAAGAAGAGAGACTAAAATTTTTCTAAGCATTTAAAATTGTTTTTCGTTTTGATTTAATAACGCGCAAAATAATCTGAATATTTTCCTGAATAAAAATTCATTAGGCATCATTACTACCTTCGGCAATTCAATGAAGAATAATTTCCGGTACTTCATATTGTATAAACCTTACAGAGTGCTTTGCCAGTTCTCTTCTGTTGTAGGAAAAAAAAACTGAGAGATGTTTTTGACTTTCCAACTGATGTTTATCCGGTTGGCAGGCTGGATGAGGATAGTGAAGGATTGCTGATCCTAACTAATGATTCACGGTTGAATCATGTACTTCTCAATCCAGACAAAGCACATTTTAGAACTTATTTGGTACAGGTTGACGGAAAAATTGATAATCATGCCCTGGAGAAATTGGAAGACGGACTTTCAATAAATGTGAAAGGAAAAAAAATTATTACCCGAAAGGCAAAAGCTAAACTGATAAATGATGAGCCGCCGGTTCCTGACCGCTTTCCTCCAATTCGATTCAGAAAAAATATACCAACATCGTGGATTCAGTTGTCTTTGACTGAAGGAAAAAATCATCAGGTAAGAAAGATGACTGCATCTGTAGGATTTCCTACTCTTAGATTAATCAGATGGAAGATTGAAAACATTTCTGCAGCAGAAATGAAAAGCGGCGAGGTAAAAGAGCTAAGCCAGCAAGAAATTTATTCTCTATTAAAAATTGCGTAGAACAATGTGGGATTCGTGATGTATCAAATCGCTAGTGAATTTCAATTACCCCGCTAAAATATTTTTGAACTGCAACTTACTTAAAACCTTGGACAGAAAACGGTCTTCTTATTAAAAGACGGGATACATCCGATATAAAGTATTGATAATTCTGGACCGCCTTTGGAATTACTAGCTTCAGTCAGTTTCGACATATTGATATCATAGTTCAATCCAAAACTCAAATTCTCACCGATATCAAATCTTGTAACAAAAATCAAGGCATCACCAATCCGATACCAGGGGCCGAAATAAATTCCATAGTTAGTGTTATTCATTTTATCCAGATTAACCCGAAGAAAACTTCCAATCAGGTATTCATGACTTGAACCTTGAATTGAAAATTGCAATCTTGGATAAAATTCAAATCGCTGGCTAGCATGAAGATTCGCTCCGGTATGAATTACATATCTTCTGTAAACTTTAGAAGCCGGGTCACTTAAAAAACTTTTTGTTGGCCTGTTGATATGATAAATAGCGCCGCCAATATTGAAACTGTTACGCACTGTTTTCTTTTTTACCGTTTCAATAAAATTGTACGCACCACCAATTGAGATATCAAAAAAGTTGTATTGATTGAGGGAAATATCTTCAGCAGTTTGTTTGTATACTGATGGGACTGATGTGTATTGATCACTAAATAATAAATTGGTGTAGTCAATAGATCCATTATTCAATCCAATCATTAATCCTCCGCCGATATATGATGTACCAAAAGCATCAAGGCAGTGATGCAATGAACCCACCACACCTAACTGTGTAGTTGTAAATCTTGAATCACCCGCGCGGTCAACAGATGCATCCATCCCAATTCCGAAGAAATCATTTTTCTTTCCCTTGGATATTTTTTTTATATCACCAGAAACATGAAAAGTTTTGTAAGGAACAGTTACTGATCTCCATTGCATTTTGTAATTAGAAACCAACCGGTAGTCACAGTTAAAAAAACCTGCATTTGCAGGATTTTGTAAAAGCGGTGCTGTATAGAATTGTGAAAAGTGAATGTCCTGTCCAATCGAGCTGAATGATAAAAAACACAGGCAGAGAAATAACAGAGGTTTGTAAAAATTTTTCATCGTATCAAAGTTATGTTTCCCTGCTTGCGTATGATTTCACCTGTTGTGCAAACAGCTTCCAGTAAATAAACAAAAACTTCAGGCTCGCTTGGTTTACCATTTACTGTACCATCCCATCCTGCATTAAAATCATTGGATTCATACACCAGTTCGCCCCATCGATTAAATATCCGCAGATATTTTAATTCCTGAATTCCCAAGCCATCAAGATGGAAAGTGTTATTCAACTCATCGCCATTAGGTGTAAAAGCGTTCGGAACAAAAAGCACAGCATCATTACAGTAAACAATTACCAAAACCGTATCTTGATCTTTGCATCCGTTATTATCTGTTAAAGTAACAACATAAGAGGTAGTAATAAGCGGAGTTGCTATTGTTGATGCACAAGCAACACAACTCAATGCAGTATCAGGTGTCCATTGATATGTTCCGGTTCCCGGATTAATTGTGTTGTATCCGTTAAGAGTTACACTTG
>DMRR01000003.1:0-382 GCA_003455275.1 Bacteroidota bacterium
GCTGAAAAGTTGCGAACTGAATACATGCAATCAGAAAATAAGCAGTGAGAATGTAAATGATGATTCGGATGGTTTTGCTTCTGCCATAAATGAGCGGAATGGTTTTCAATCCACCGGCTTCATCGTATTGCATATCGCGGATGTCGAATGAAAGTCCGAGGCAAAAAATTAAGCAGCACCGCATCAGAAAAACAGAAATCACTTCCATGCTCTTCACTTGCTCTCCATACTGAAATGCAGGCAGCAAAACAGTTACAGCACTCCACACAATCGTGAGCCAAAAAACTTTCAGCATTCCGATGTCACGAAGTCGCTTGTATCCGTTTGTTGTTCTTATCACCGGAAGTTCATACAGCACAGAAACAATTCCCATCGGAATCAT
>DMRR01000003.1:701-1608 GCA_003455275.1 Bacteroidota bacterium
TGCAAGAATGAAAAGTGCGAACTGATATTTTTTGCTCCACAGCAACATGCGCGTTTTGTTTTCATCCGGAATTCTTCTGATGGCGAGCATGCGATGAGTTCCATAAAGAAAAAGTGTAGAGAAAAAAATCATCAGGCTCACAGTGTCAATTCCCGCTGAGATGCCGAGCAAAATTTCTGATTCCCACACCAATGCAGCCGCACACACAGCAATAAAAAGATTGCTGAACAAAATCCATTCGAGAATTCTTTTTGATAATGTTGCGAGTAGTTTCAAGATTCGTTTACTTGTTCATTTGTTTATTAGTTCATTCGTAATACAGCATTAAAAGATTGCTTCGTTCCTCGCAATGACAGCCAATTGTAAACTGCCAACTGCATACTGGTTAGAGAGGAATATTCCCATGTTTCTTTTTCGGAAGCTTTGCAACTTTATTCTGAAGCATGGCAAATGCTTTCAGCAATTTCAATCTGGTGTCTTCCGGTTTTATCACTTCATCAATGTAACCGCGTGCTGCAGCTCCGTAAGGATTCGCAAACTTGTCAGTGTATTCCATTTCTTTCTCTTTCCATTTTTCATTCTTGTTTTCAGCAGCTGCAATTTCTTTTTTGAAAATAATTTCTGCTGCGCCCTTCGCTCCCATCACTGCAATTTCAGCTGAGGGCCACGCGAAATTCATATCAGCACCAATGTGCTTGCTGTTCATCACATCATACGCGCCTCCATACGCTTTGCGCGTAATCACGGTGATGCGCGGAACAGTTGCTTCGCAGAAAGCATACAAAAGTTTTGCTCCGTTATTAATGATTCCGTTCCACTCTTGATCGGTGCCGGGCATGAAGCCGGGCACATCTTCAAACACCAGCAACGGAATATTGAACGCATCGCAGAAGCGAACAAAGCGCGC
>DMRR01000003.1:1967-8151 GCA_003455275.1 Bacteroidota bacterium
AGCCGTGCAAATCCAACAATAATATTTTCAGCAAAATTTTTGTGAACCTCATAAAAACTTCCGCCATCTACTACGCGCGAAATCACTTCGTGCATGTCGTAAGGTTGATTCGGGTTTTCAGGAATCAGATTTTCAATTCCACTCAGCACTTCATTCGAATGTTCGTAAGCATATACCGGTGCCGGATCCTCGCAATTCTGTGGAATATAACTGAGCAATTTTTTCAGCTGGTTGATACAATCAATTTCATTTGCTGCTGTAAAATGAGTGACACCGCTTTTAATTGCGTGGGTCATTGCTCCACCAAGTTCCTCTGAACTCACTTCTTCATGTGTAACAGTCTTCACCACATTCGGTCCTGTGACAAACATGTAGGAAGTATTTTCTACCATCATAATAAAATCTGTAATCGCCGGCGAGTAAACAGCTCCGCCTGCACATGGTCCCATGATGGCACTGATTTGCGGAATCACTCCGCTGGCGAGTGTGTTGCGATAAAAAATATCAGCATAACCACCGAGTGAAACTACTCCCTCTTGAATTCGTGCGCCACCACTGTCATTCAACCCGATTACAGGCGCTCCGTTTTGCATAGCTAAATCCATCACGCGGCAAATTTTTGTAGCGTGTGCTTCACTCAGGCTTCCGCCAAACACAGTGAAGTCCTGGCTGTAGATGTAAACCAATCTTCCGTTCACTGTTCCATATCCGGTTACCACTCCGTCGCTCAGATATTGTTCCTTCATCATTCCAAAATCATGGGTGCGGTGAGTTACCATCATTCCCATTTCTTCAAACGAACCTTCGTCCAATAAAAAATGGATTCGCTCGCGCGCGGTCAGTTTTCCTTTCTTGTGTTGGTCATCAATTCTTTTTTTTCCTCCACCGAGTTTTGCTTCTTCAATTTTCTGATCCAGTAGATTCAGTTTTTCTTTCATCTGAATTAATTATTGCGAGCGAATGTAATTATGATTCAATAATGGAAATTTTCTCCTTCAGCTGAATACTGCATTTGAAATGTCAGTAATCTGAAATGGAACAATCATTAAACTTTATACCTTTCACCTTGTTCTAAAAAAAAAATTAAGTGAAAAAATCTTTTCTCATCAGTCTCCTTCTGTTCCATTCAATATTGGCATTTAGCCAAACTCCTATGGTTTATTTCAATTTCGTTTCTCACAACGAAGAAACCTCTCAATGGGATGCTCCTTTTTATTATTCCGCCAATCGTAACAAACTGATTTCGCTCGCCAATTATTTTCAATCAAATGGAATTACTTGGAACATGCAATCCGACTGGCGGTATCTGAATAATGTGATTATGAAAGACACCAGCTATTTTTTTTCAACAGGAAATAAAAATATACTCCGCTGGATGCATGAAGACAAGGGTGTGGAAATGGATCCCCATGCACATGAATCAATTTACATCTATCCGGATGTGGTTCATTTAATGGATTCATTAGAGTTGCCAGAAAGTGAAGTGATTGGCGGAACAATTTATAATGACAGCAATGGCGTTAACATTTGGACAAATCTTTCTAATGGCCAATACGGAATTATTTATCCTCAGCAATTCTGGAAACCTTCGTACATGATGGGTGGAGGTACTCCTAATCACACTAATGATCTTGAATATTATGGAATATGGAATCCGCAAAGCCCATCTGCTTTTCTTACTCACGATACATTGCAGCCGCTTCGGCAACTTGGTGTCGGATGCACAATAAAGATTTTTGACACTTCAACCGTAAGTGATGTTGTAAATCAGTTAAAAGATTTAATACAACATGTTCAAACCGGTGAATACCCGAACAATGGATTTTATCTGCAGACAATTTTTTTCGAACAAGGAGATTTGAATGATCAAACATTTTATAACAAAGTGATTGAAGTGGCTGACAGTGCCAATGCAATTGTGGCATCGGGTGCGGCTCAATGGAAAACTTTTTCGCAGGCATATGGCATATGGGAAACATCATTTACTCTTCCAATGTTTCAATGGGAATGCGGAAATATTCAGTCCGGAATAAATGATGAAACAGAAACTGAAATTTCAATTTACCCTAATCCGGTTATTGAAAAATTATTTGTTAGTAGTTATTCGTCATTGGTAAATGAGATTGAGATAAAGGATATTTTCGGAAGAACCGTATTGCCCCCAATCACTATTAAACACTCACCATTCGCTCTTGATGTTCACCCCCTCTCTCCCGGAATTTATTTTGTTCAGGTAACCTATCAAACAGGAAAAATTTCAATTCAAAAAATTGCTGTTGAGTAACTGGGGTGTTTCTGTTAATAGATTTTTTTACTAAAAAAATTATTTGAGACCTCCTGATTTTAATTCTTTATTTTCATCGGCTGAAAGATTTAATTGCTGATGAGCGAGGAAAAAAAAATTAAGGGTGCTGAAGAACTTGCGAAGATGACGATGCTTCCGCAGGAGCAAATGGTTGAAGTACGCCGCAAAGCTGGAAGTTTATCGATTGGCGTTCCTAAAGAAAAATTGTTCCAGGAAAACCGCGTATCACTTACGCCCGAGTCGGTTGCAGTTTTGGTTAGCAATGGCCACCGTATTGTGATTCAAACCAAAGCAGGCGAAAACGCTCACATCTATGATACCGATTATACCGAGGCAGGAGCAGAGATTGCATATACTACTGAGGAAGTTTATAAGAAGTCTCAGATCATTATCAAGTCTGGCCCTCCTTCTTCTGAAGAAATTAATATGATGAGTTTGAATCAAACTCTTATATCACCAATCCATCTTCCAACCTTAAAAGAAGAAATTGTTCATCAGTTGATGAATAAAAAAGTAACTGCTATTGCTTTTGAGTATATCAAGGATGATTCTGAAATGTTCCCGATTGTCAGAAGCATGAGTGAGATTGCAGGAAATACTTCAGTGCTGATTGCGGCAGAGTATCTCGGGAATCGTGTTCATGGCAAAGGAATTTTACTTGGCGGAATCACCGGCATTCCTCCTGCCACGGTAGTGATTCTTGGTGCAGGAACAGTTGGAGAATATGCAGCTCGAACTGCTCTTGGACTGGGTGCTGAAGTAAAAATTTTTGACAACAGCATTTATAAATTGAAAAGATTGCAGAGTGACATAGCGCATCGTGTTTTTACTTCAATTATCAGAAATGATTTACTGAGCGAAGCATTGGAAAATGCCGATGTTGCGATCGGCGCTATACACAGCCAGAGCGGCCGAACACCTGTGATTGTGACAGATGCCATGGTTTCAGGAATGAAGGCAGGATCTGTAATTGTTGATGTAAGTATTGATCAGGGCGGATGTTTTGAAACATCAGAGGTCACCAGCCATGAAAAACCTTTCTTCAAAAAATATGATGTGATTCATTACTGTGTCCCGAATATTCCAAGTAGCGTTCCACGCACAGCATCTACTGCCATTTCAAATGTGCTAACTCCCATGCTTTTGGAAGCTGCACAAGGAGGAGGATTCGAACGGTTGCTATATCAAAATCAAAACACCAGGCACGGGGTTTATATTTATAAAGGAGCATTAACAAACTATCACCTGAGTCAACAATTCAAAATCAAATACACAGATTTGAATTTACTGTTCACTGCCAGTTTCTGATTTTCAGATATGCAAAAAGGAACGGTTGAAATTTGCTGCAACTCCTTGCAATCTGCCATCAACGCACAAGCCGCCGGTGCTGACAGAGTTGAATTGTGCAGCGGGTTGCAGGAAGGAGGCATCACTCCTTCGCTTGGGTTGATTGAAGAAGTTATTGCTCAACTCGCCATTCCTGTTTATGTTTTGATTCGTCCACGCGGAGGAGATTTCTGTTACACTGATGATGAAATAAAAATTATGCTTCGTGATATTTCTTGGTGCAAAGAACTTGGAGCAAAGGGAATTGTTACAGGCGCACTTACTCCAAACTGTGAATTAGACAGCGAACGAGTGCCGGTTCTCATTGAAGCAATTGGCGATTTGGATTGGACTTTTCATCGGGCGTTTGATGTGATACAAAATCCATTTGAAGAACTTGCTCAGCTGAAGTCTTATGGATGCCGACGCATTCTCACTTCCGGAGGAAAACAAAATGCGATGGAAGGAAAAGATATGATTGCGCAGTTAGTGAAAGAGTATCCGAATGAAGTTTCTGTGATGCCCGGTGGCGGAGTGAGTGAAGAAAATATTTCAGGACTGATTAGCGCTACTGGTGTGCGCGAAATTCATTTCTCTGCTTCTGTAGCGACAAATGCTTATGATAATTTTCCTGTAAATCAGTTTGCAACTTTCACAAGTTTGGAACGCGCAACTGAAATGGTTTCATTGGCGAGAGAAGCATTCAACAGATGAAGAAATTTTTTATCATTTTATCTATTGTCAGTCTTAGCTTGTCAAAGAGTGAAGCACAGGATTCTTCCATTGTGCTTACAGCAAGTCGTGATTGGGAATTTTTATATGTTAAATCAGAAACCGATTCTGTGTGGTTACCTGCAAGCGCAGACCTGAACATTTATTCCTCCCTTCTTAAAAATAAAATTATCGGTGACCCTTACTATTCTTCCAATGCAGATTCATTGGAATGGGTGCAGCATCGTGAATGGAAATTCAGAACTCATTTTTCAGTTTCGGAAAATGTGTTGAACAAAAAACACCTCTCGATGATATTCAACGGGCTCGATATTTATGCTGATGTTTTCCTGAATGGAAAAAAAATTCTTCAGGCTGATAATTTCTTCCGCACTTGGGAAGCAGATGCAAAAAAAAATTTGCAGACAGAAAATGATTTGCTGATTGTTTTCAAACCCGTGAAAGAAACTTCTGATACTTTCAGAAATGCTTTACCATATACTCTTCCGGGGAGCGAATATGTGTTCACACGCAAACCTGCTTTTCAGTTCGGATGGGATTTCGCGCCTGATCTTTTGCCTTGCGGAATCATCAAGCAAATTGAATTGGTTTACTGGGATGATTTCCGATTCGATGACATTCAGTTGCATCAGGAATTTCTTAACGATACGGTTGCGAAACTGAGCGCTGATATTTTTTATGAAAATAATTTACAAGGAAATGTTGAACTGAGAATAACGGACACAGTTCAACACAAAACATTTTTCACTCGCATCATTGAACTGAATGATTTTGGGAAAACAACAGTGCATTTTGAAATCAAAAACCCGAAACGCTGGTGGTGCAATGGTTACGGCGAACCGTTTCTGTATCATTTGAAATTCGATTTGATTTATTACAACGCTGACACACTTTTTTCTGTTGTAAGAAATTATGGCGCACGAACAATTGAGTTGGTTCAAACTCCGGACAGTATTGGCTCTTCATTTTATTTTAAGTTGAATGGAATTCAAATCTTCATCAAAGGCGCGAACTATGTTCCCTCAGATATTTTGATGAGAGAAAATTTTATGACGGAGAGAAATCATGAACTCCTTCTTGATGCGCAGCGCGCACATATGAACATGCTGCGCGTTTGGGGTGGTGGCACTTACGCGGATGAAAATTTTTTAAACGACTGCGATGAAAATGGAATTATGGTATGGCAGGATTTTCCTTTTGCATGTTCCATGTATCCTGCTGATTCTATTTTCATTGATATGGTGAGTGATGAAATAAAAGAAAATGTTTTGCGCATTCGCAATCATCCGTCGCTTGCAATGTGGTGCGGCAACAATGAAATTCAGGAAGGTTGGTTTAATTGGGATTGGCAAACTCAATTTCATATTTCAAAAACAGATTCACTCAGAATGTGGAGTGACTATGAAAATCTTTTCACAAAAAAAATTCCTGAGTTGTTGAATCAGTATGACTCGCAAACTCCATACTGGCAATCATCTCCTTCAATTGGCTGGGGACATAAAGAAAGTTTTGAGCAAGGCGATTCACATTACTGGGGAGTTTGGTGGGGGCTGGAGCCATTCGATTCTTACATCACACACACCGGAAGATTTGTGTGTGAGTATGGATTTCAATCCTTTCCATCCATGAATTGCCTGAAACAATTTTTAAAACCTGAAGAGTTGTATTTGTATTCTCCAGCTCTTCGTGTTCATCAAAAACATCCAACAGGATTTGAAACCATTCAAACTTATTTGAAGCGCGACTTCGACACCACAAAATATTTTTCTGACTATGTTTATATCTCGCAACTCTTGCAGGCGCGCGGAATGAGCACCGCCA
>DMRR01000074.1 GCA_003455275.1 Bacteroidota bacterium
CCATGTTTGTCGAAGCTTAACACATCCACAATTTTTTTATTGCTGAGCAAAGTGTTTCCATCCCAACCAAACAATAAATATTTTTTTCCGGTATGAATAATCTGATAGTATAGTGCGCCATACCATCTTTCATTAGAAGTAACAGTGTCAGCTGCATCAGTGAAATAATCGGAGTAATCATAAAGCGGAAATAATTTCAGGTCACTGGATTTGGGCTGTATGGCACCGAAGTAGCGATACACACCCGTGGTTTTTTGTAAATCCCAATTGAAGATCCGAAAGTTGCCATCGTCAGCATACATAATATTGATGCGCGTTAAACTGTCGAAAGGATACTCATAAGAGTTTTCAATTTTCAGTGCGCGTACCAGCATCGGAATAAATTCATAGCATGCATACTGCCTTACACCCTGTTCAGATCCATTGACAATAGAATCAGCTATTACTTTAAGTGAGTCTTCATACAGTTTTAATTCTTTCAAATCCTCTTCAGAGATTTTTGCAAAACTTTTTTCACCCTGAAAAAATATTATCAGGCAGGAAAATAAAATTATAAAAGGCGCCGTTCTCATTCTGAAAATAAAACGATTTAGGTGAAACAAAATTGCTTTGACCTGACAAAGAAGATTCAGAAATATTTAAACGGCACAGGCGATATGCACAGCATCATGAGCAATTTTAATTTTTGCCTATAGCTTATACTTGCCTTCATTCATGAGAATTTCAATAACGCTTTTATCTCCTCTCCTCATTTTATTTTTTTCCATTTCAGCTTTTTCTCAATCACACACCTTCAGCGGATATGTGAGCGACAGAAAAACCGGTGAGCGTCTTATCGGCGCTACCATTTATGATCCGGTTCGTAAACAAGGAACAAACAGTAATGAGTATGGATTTTTTTCGCTCACACTTTCAGGAAACGATTCTGCCAACCTGATTGTAAGCTATGTTGGTTTTCAGACTGAAGTGTTGCGTTTTGATATGAATTCAGATCATCAGCTAAATATTTCACTCTCACCTTCTGTGACATTAAATGAGGTGGTGATTCAAGGTTCGCGAACTGAGCAAATTCAGGAGCGTTCACAAATGAGCCGCATTGATTTTCCTATGGAAAAACTAAAAACTATTCCCGCCTTGTTTGGTGAAGCTGATTTGCTTAAAGCATTACAACTCCTTCCCGGAATTCAATCAGGAGGTGAAGGAAGCACCGGATTATATGTGCGCGGCGGCGGACCTGATCAGAATCTGATTCTGTTGGATGGTGCTCCGGTTTACAATGTCTCACATCTGTTTGGTTTCTTTTCAGTGTTCAATCCGGATGCGATTAAGAATGTCAGTATTTACACCGGAGGATTTCCAGCACGATATGGCGGACGACTCTCTTCAGTTCTTGACATCAGTATGAAGGATGGAAACAGAAATGATTTTACAGTTGATGCGAGTGTTGGCGTTATTTCCAGTAAGCTCACTTTGCAAGGTCCGATTAAAAAGAACAAAGCTTCCTTCATTATTTCCGGAAGAAGGACTTATCTCGATATTCTTGCTCAGCCTTTCATCCGTGCTGCATCTGCAGGCGAAGGAACCGGAGGATACTATTTCTATGATTTGAATGGAAAACTGAATTGGACCATCGATGAAAAGAATAAAGTTTATCTCAGCGCTTATTCGGGCGACGATAAATTTTACGCCAAAGACAGCTACACCTGGGATAACGGAAGCGATTATGGAAGCACTTCAGATAAATTCAAACTCGGTTGGGGAAATATTACTTCCACTCTGAAATGGAATCATCAGTTCAATAAAAAAACTTTTAACAATTTCCATCTGATCTATACTAAGTTTAAATTCAATGTTGGTGTGGAAGAAAAAGAAACCACTAACGATGCAAGCGGCTCCACCACCATCACCAATTCTCTCAACTATCTCTCAGGTGTTCAGGATTACACAGTGAAAAATGATCTCGACTGGATTCCCAGTCCTGCGCACTACATTAAGTTTGGAATTGCATACACTTATCATCAGTTCAGCACGGGCGCCTATCAGTTTCACGCGGAAGATGTGAACACCAGCGTATATGATACCACTGTCGGCAGCACTCCGGTTTATTCAAACGAAGGATACGCATATCTCGAAGATGACTGGGAGTTAAGTAAGCGACTGAAATCAAATATCGGCATGCACTTCTCAGTTGATAATGTGAAAAACACATTCTACTATCATCCGGAGCCGCGTATTTCTCTCCGTTATCTCATTAATGAAAATATTTCCATCAAGGCAAGTTTCTGCACGATGGAACAATACATACACTTGCTTTCAAACAGCAGCACAGGATTGCCTACTGATTTGTGGGTTCCTGCAACGGATAAAGTTTCTCCTCAACGCTCTTGGCAACCTGCGCTTGGTTACTCGCAAAGTTTTAAAGAGAAAGAAGACGATTATGAATTCACAATTGAAACTTATTATAAAGACATGAAAGGGGTGATTGATTACCTCGATGGCTCTAACTTTTTAAGTACGGCCGAAAGCTGGGAAGACAAAGTTGCAATCGGTCATGCCTGGAGTTATGGTACCGAGTTTTTTCTTCAGAAAAAAACTGGCGACTTAACCGGATGGATTGGTTACACCTGGAGTCATAGCTGGCGGCAGTTTGACGACATCAATTACGGAAAAAAATTTCCTTACAAGTATGACCGCCGGCATGATGCTGAAATTGTTTTGAGTTATAAACTATCCGGTGGCTGTGATGTTGGAATCACATGGGTTTATGGAACCGGGAATGCAATTACACTTCCTGTTGCAAAATATTTTGATGGCGGAAATTCTTCGCTCAACAATATTCTTTATGGAAATAATTATTGGGGAAATTATTACAGCGAGATTGATTACTTCGGTGAAAAGAACAGCACCCGCATGAAAGCATATCATCGTCTCGATATCGGTTTCAACTGGACAAAAGAAAAGAAATGGGGCAACCGTGTTTTCTCTCTCGGAATTTACAATGTGTATTCAAGACGAAATCCATACTTCTACTATCTCAGTACTGATATACACGGCAATCCTCAATATAAAATGGTAAGCCTTTTTCCAATTATTCCTTCCATTAGCTATTCATTACACTTCAATTAAAATGAAAATTAGAATTCAAATATTTTATTCCCTCTTCTCATTGCTGCTTGCTTCTTGTTCAACTATTGTTCAAATTGATCAACCAGAATTGACAAGGCAACTCGTTCTTACATCAACCATAATTCCTGACAGTTCGATTAGTGTATTTGTTACACATAGCGTAGGTCCGCTTGCCAAAAGCGGCGGCGATAGTATAACCAATGCAACTGTTAAACTTTTTGAGAACGGCTCATTGTTAGGTCCGCTCACTTATAATTATAATGGAAACTATATTTCTTCTTTTCTTCCGCAAACGGGAAAAACATATCGGGTCGAAGTCAGCGCTTCAGGATATAATGACATTTCAGCAGAAGTACGGGTACCTGATCCGCCTTCAGTTGACACTGGCTACGCTACTTTTACCTCTGATCAAAACGGTGATATCATGAATGGCCTTGTTTCCATTGATGACCCTTCTGTCGAAAACTATTATTTGATACAAGCGCAATTCAGATTTAACTACGATACAACCTGGATGAACGATACCTCATGGGCTGAAGTCCAAATCTCTTCAGATGATCCAACAATTGATAACACAAGCAATGGATTTTCGCAACTTATTTTTTCTGATATAGGTTTTAACGGAGGGAAATATTCCATTCGCTTTCATAGTAATTTTTTTAATTCTGATACAACCGGAACTCACCTGAGATTTCGAATTTTCTCACTAAGCCGTGACAGTTATCTGTATTGGATTTCATTATACAAATACTATGATTCAAACGGGAACCCTTTTGCAGAACCGGTGCAGGTTTACAGCAATGTAAGCAGCGGCATGGGAATACTTGGTGCAGCGAATGTTGTTGTGAAAAATATCTATTGATATTACTATCGGAGGTCAACTACTTCAACTCCCGGATGCTGCTTTGCATCGAAGGTGAAAAAAGTGTCAGCAATTGTTGTGTTCGGAGTGAGTTTTTGAATTTCAAAAGTCAGCTTGGTTCCGTCCTTATTAAAAATCTTAGCTGAATAAATAGTCTTCTCTACTTTATCAATCATCAGCCTGACCTTGAAATAAGTTTTACTCTTATCATTCGGTGTCATGTCAATCACCTGGTAAACTTTTCCGTTGATTGTTTTTTCTTCAATGTATCCGCACAGAAAATTCTTTTCATAAATCGTAAAAATTTGTGTCGGTGTTATCTCATCGGCATCAGGTTCGTAATTATTAACCTGAACTTCATTCGCATCTTTTAGATAAGTCCAGATTTTAGTATTGTCACAAAATATTTCCTGATTCGTTAATTCAAGTTTGTATTTATTTCCTTTCACATAGAGAGTTCCGGATTGTTGTTCAGTCACAGCATTCGCACTGCTTTCAGATTTCATGCTGAAAGTTGCTTTTACAGTTGTGAAGGTTTTGTATTTGGCACTTACGCCGCTGAGAATTGTAGCGGCTGTTTTGGTATCAACCGGTTGAGCATAACTCCCTGATAAACTCAGGGCGACAATTGCAATGAAAAGGAAAACGGTGAGAGAAATCTGTTTAATCATCGGGGCTAATTTAATCTTTGCGCCCGAGGTTAGTCAACAACTGTTCCAATGATAAACTGTCCTTGATCAGCACCTCTCTTGCTTTGCTTCCCTGATTTTGCCCAACCACTCCGGCTAGCTCCAACTGATCCATTAATCTTCCTGCGCGGTTGTATCCGAGTTTCATTCGGCGTTGAATCAATGAAGTGCTTCCTTGCTGAAACTGAACAATGAGCCGGGCGGCTTCTTCAAACATTTCATCTTTTTCATCCGGATCAAAACTTCCTTCGCTGCCTTCACCCTCTTCATCCAGAACTTCAGGAAGCATATGAGCTTCGGCATAAGCCTGTTGTTCTTTTATGAAATCCGTTACGCGCTCCACTTCCGGAGTATCAACGAAAGCGCATTGCAAGCGAATCACTTCACCATTGATGGAAATAAGCATATCACCACGGCCTATCAATTGGTCTGCACCTCCGGTGTCGAGGATGGTGCGTGAGTCAACTTTTGATTGAACACGGAATGCAATCCGTGCAGGGAAATTAGCTTTGATAGTACCGGTAATCACATTGACAGACGGGCGCTGAGTTGCAATGATCAGATGAATTCCAATTGCACGCGCAAGTTGTGCGAGCCGTGCTATTGGCATCTCCACTTCTTTTCCGGCAGTCATTATCAAATCTGCAAACTCATCAATCACTAAAACGATATAAGGAAGGAAACGATGTCCCTTGGTCGGATTCAAACGACGGGCATAAAATTTTTCATTATACTCTTTTATGTTTCTGCATCCTGCTTCTTTCAAAAGATTGTATCGCAAATCCATTTCAATGCAGAGTGCTTTCAAAGTGTTGATCACTTTCTTCGTATCTACAATGATGGGTTCTTCTTCACCGGGAAGTTTTGCTAGGAAATGTTTTTCAATCAGTGAATACAAACTCAGCTCAACTTTTTTTGGATCCACCAAAACAAATTTCACCTGTGATGGATGTTTCTTGTAAAGAAGAGAAACAAGCAGAGCATTTATTCCAACAGATTTTCCCTGGCCTGTGGCCCCCGCGACAAGTAAGTGCGGCATCTTAGATAAGTCAGCAATAAAAATTTCATTGCTGATTGTTTTGCCAAGAGCGACCGGTAAATCAAAAGTTGTATTCTGAAATTTTTCTGAAGCAAGAAGTCCACGCATGCTCACCACTTCCTTATTTATGTTCGGAACCTCGATACCGATTGTACCTTTTCCGGGAATCGGTGCAATGATTCTAATGCCAAGAGCGGCAAGACTCAGTGCTATATCATCTTCAAGGTTTTTGATTTTACTGATCCGAACTCCTGGAACAGGAATGATTTCATAAAGAGTAACTGTGGGTCCAACAGTCGCTTTGATTTTCTGTATTTCAATTCCGTAATTCTGGAGTGTGGTGATGATTTGGTTCTTGTTCCGCTCCAGTTCTTCCGGATCAATTTTTATTTTTTCGCTACCGTAATTTTCTAAAAGATCTAGAGTTGGATATTGATAATTGCTTAGTTCAAGTGTGGGATCATATAATTCCATTTGCGGATGCGCCTCAGGATCTTCTGCCATTGCTTCTTCCGGAGTTTCTACAATGTCGAGCTCAAGGTCTTCATCATAATTTTCAGGGTCAAAAGTTTTTTCGTCCTCTTCTGTGTTTTCAATTTCCAATTCTGCCTGCGGTTCTTCCACAGGGGCCTCAGGAACAGTTGTAGCGAGTGGAATTTCATTTGAATCCTCTTCCATTTGCTTCATTCTGTTCAGAGTTTCGTGAACAGTCGGAACATCAGGAGCAAGTGTATATGCATT
>DMRR01000247.1:0-4515 GCA_003455275.1 Bacteroidota bacterium
AAAAAAAAATTTTAGCGGGCTAATTGTTTATCCAAAGCTATCAATTGTTCGCGCCCCGGACCGGTAGAAAGCAGACTCACACGAACTCCGGTTTTTGATTCTATGTATTCAATAAAATTTTGAAGAGCATCATTAAACTGGGAAGTGTTTTTCATCGAATCAATTTCGGAACCCCATCCGGTAAGGGTTTCATAATTAGGCAAACAATCTTCATCGCATAAATCAAATGGAACCTGGCTCGTGGTTTCGCTGCTAACCGAATAGCTTTCACAAACTTTTATGTGACTAAAAATTTTAAGTACATCTGCCTTTGTTATGATTAAATCAGTTACACCATTTAAAAGTATTGTGTAATTGAGAGCAGGCAAATCAAGCCAACCGCATCGGCGTGCGCGCCCTGTAGTAGCTCCAAACTCATTTCCTTCTTTGCGCATCATTTCACCTGTTTCATCATTTAGTTCGGTCGGGAAAGGACCGCTGCCAACGCGTGTACAATAAGCTTTTGTAATTCCGAAAACCCTTCGAATTTGTTTTGGTGAAATTCCCAAACCTATACATGCACCTGCCGTAACTGTATTGGACGAAGTAACGAATGGATAGGTTCCGAAATCTATATCGAGCATAGAGCCTTGTGCTCCTTCTGCTAAAACATTTTTGCCTTCTGAAAGAATATTGTTGATGAAATATTCTCCGTCAACTAACTGAAATGAACGCAAGCATTCAATACCATCAAAGAAATCTTTTTCCATTGAAGGAATATCATGCTTGTAATCATATTGCTTCAACAATTGCAAATGTTTTTCTAGAAGCTGATTGTACTTATCTCTAAAATTTTTCTTTTCAATATCGCCAATTCGCAAACCATTCCTTCCGGTTTTATCCATATATGCCGGCCCGATTCCTTTCAGTGTAGAACCAATTTTAGAAACTCCTTTTTGAGCTTCAGAAGCAGCATCAAGTGCACGATGAGATGGGAGGATCAAATGTGCCTTGCGTGAGATAAATAAAGTTTTGTTTACATTCAGACCAATAGCATTCAAACCTTCAATTTCTTTTTTAAAAGTAACAGGGTCAATCACAACGCCATTTCCAATCAGGTTCATGCACTTTGGATTGAAAACACCAGAAGGTATTGTATGCAGAACAAATTTCTTTCCATCAATATTGAGTGTATGACCTGCATTGGGTCCGCCTTGAAACCGGGCAATCAAATCATAATGCGGTGCGAGGTAGTCAACAATTTTTCCCTTGCCTTCATCGCCCCACTGTAAACCAAGCAATACATCAACAGCCATTCCTTAATATTTTTTATTAGATTTTTTTGAGCCGCCGAATGTAACTGGCAAACAGCAATTACCAATTGAGTACATTTAAGAATAAATAACAATTTTATGTCATGAAGATTTCGTGATTTATAAAATGAAATCTGCATATACATTTATCAAAAAAAATTCAGTCCTGTTTTTTATGAAAAGAAAATTTTTCTTCAAACTTTTCCTTTTTTCATTCTTCACTTTTCACTTTACATTTTTTATTTCTGATGCTTCAGCATACGATTATCCGGTTGAAACAAAAACCCTAAGCAATGGATTAAAAATTATTGTGTGCGAAAAACCTGGGGGCACTGAAACAGAAGTGCAGTTGTGGTATCGCTGTGGAAGCAAGGATGAAACGGACGGTATTCGCGGCATGGCTCACATGTTTGAACACATGATGTTTCGAGGTTCGAAAAATTATATGGGTGATGGTGATGTCTTTATCGATAGTATGGAATCAATTGGTGCTAACTGTAATGCTTATACCACTTTCGATCGCACGGTTTATCACGAAACCATTCCAAATGAGAAAATCGAAATGGTGCTGAAGATGGAAGCCGACAGAATGGAAAATTTAGTTCTCGATCAAAACACACTTGATGTAGAGCGACAAGTAGTGGGAGAGGAGTTGCGAAACGGCATGAACAATTGGTTTCAGCGAATGCATTCCGATGTCTATGAGCATTTGTATCCGACTGGTCATCCCTATCGCGTTGATGTGATTGGATATCTTGATCAGATTGTGAATTTCACTACACAGCAATGCCAGGATTTTTACGATAAGAATTATGCACCGAACAATTGCACACTCATCATTGTAGGCGATGTGAAAGCTGAAGATGTGTTTGCACTCGCATCAAAAATTTTCGGAGGAATAAAAAAACAATTACCTCCAACTGAAACTTCAGCAGCTTCTACATTGCTTGCTGATTCACTTCGCGGCTATGAATATTCAGTAGATTTTCCGGTGCAGATTTATGGGTACATGATTCCGAAACCTCCAACATCTTCTCCTGATTTTTTTGCGTGGTTGTTTTTCAAAGACTTAATGTTCACTAATCCGAATTCAATTTTGCAAAAAGAAATTGTGCAGGATATGCAGGCGGCCTATCAGATTTCTGAAGCGAGTGACGACTGGAGCATTTACAGCAACTACTGCGAACTTTATTGCATCATGCAGGCAGCGCCTGGAAATGTGAAAGTGAAGAAGATGATTTCATCGCAAGTGCAGGAAGTGATTGAGGATGGAATGGACGAAACGCTGATGAAGAATTACATTGAGAGTTTAAAAGCGCAGCGTTTGCTGGGTATGTATCAAAATGATTTTATTGCCAATGAACTTGGAATGGCTGACCGCTACTTCGGGGATTACAATCAGTATAACCGTGTGATTGACGAGTTTGAAAAAATTACTCCGGATCAATTACATGATGTGGTGGTGAAATATTTCTCTCCGGAAAATTTTAAAGTCATTAACATCAAACCAACTTTCTGATTTTGAGCAAAGCGAAATCCCGATACATTGGGATGGAGATTTGATAATTTGATAATTGAATTCTTCTCTTAAAAAATTTGATATGAAAAAAATATTTTTTGCGCTCCTTGTTTTCACTTTTCACTTTTCGCCTTTCACTAAAGTTGCTGGACAAACTTTCCCTACTATCACTCAATTTGAGTTACCGAATAAATTGAAAGTATATCTCATCCCATTCGGAAATATTGAAGCAACCCAGGTTACGCTATATATAAATGTCGGGAAGAAAAATGAAATTCCCGGTCAGCAGTATTACTCGCAGATTGTTGCAAACAGCTTAGGATTGGGTTGTGAAAAATATTCGCGCGACAGTTTGCAGGATGAACTTTTTAAAATGGGAACAGGTATGTCTGCCATTTCGAACGAAAATTTTACAACTATTTCATCCATGTTTCTCACTTCGGAGTTGGATCACGGAATGGATATTTTTTCTTCTGTAATCACTAAACCGCTTTTCCCTGATGAGGATTTGAAACAGGAAATTTCTCAGTTGGTTGATTTTAATAACCTCGACAAACTCGATATCAGCCAGCAGGCAGCGGTATTTAGTGATTTCTGGATTTACGGAGGTGAAAATCCGCTCGGAAGATATTTCTACAAGGACCAATTGATAAAAATTACACCGGCAGTTTTAAAAGAGTTTTATTCATTCAATTACACACCCGGAAATTCACGCCTTGTGCTATGCGGAAAATTTGATGCAACGCAAGTAAAACTTTTGGTTGAAAAATATTTTGCATCATGGAATGCCCCTTATGGAGAAGCGAACGGAGTAAATTTTTCTGAACTTCCAATTAAGAAAAAGGAAATAGGATTTGTAAATAGAAACGGAGCAACTCAGGCTGCGCTTCAGTGGAATAAAATAGGACCGGAACCATTCACTCACGATGCTGATTTATTTCGACTAGCCAATTTTACCTTCAATCAAATTTTGTTTAAGGAAATTCGTGAGCACGGCGGAAAAACCTATGGCATCCGCAGCAGTTACGACCAAACCAGTGGTTCTCCGGTGTTTTCGGTTACCACTCAGGTTCGAGTTGAGGAAACCATGAATACGATAAAACTATTTGATAAGGTATTGCAAGATTTTTACAATAACGGGATAACTGAAACTCAATTGAAAAATGCGAAAACAAATTTCAGAAAATCAATTACCGGTATTGACAATCCTTCGTCAATGACTGCATTCTTTAATCCATTGCTTTATTCAAATTCTGAACTAAGAAAAAACTACCTCTCACTTCTGGATAAGGTGACCATTGAAGAAATTAATAAAATGATTAAAAAATATTTTACACCTGACAGCTATAAATTAATGATTTCGGGAAATGAATCAGATGTGTCAAAACAGTTTTTGGACTGGAATTCGGTGAAAAAATTTACATCTTCAGATCTTATTGGATTATAATATAATAAGCCTTTTATGAACCTGTAATACCCTTAGTGAAATCGTTAAATAAATGCTTTCGCAGAGGTAATTAATTATTACTTTTAGAGGGTTAAAATTCCCAAACCAGATATTTTCTTATCGAAGAAATTTTTACCCGTGAAGCTTATTCAAAGAAGGTATTTTATTCCAGCTGTTTCTTATTTCAAAAAAATTGTTTTTCTATTTTCAATCTTATCTACATTATGTCTTTCTGATTCTGTCGCACAGAATTACAA